>JABDKS010000291.1 GCA_013002105.1 Pirellulaceae bacterium
GACGAGTTTCGTAAATCAGGTGTCAGCGGGATTGTGTCGGTGTTGGTCGGGGTGTTGGTTTCGTTTGCAGTCGGCGCGATGGTTGCATTTGCGTTTGGCTATCGTGACGCGATCAGCTTGGCGACGATTGGTGGCGGCGCCGCGACATACATTGTCGGGCCAGTCACCGGGACGGCGCTGGGAGCGTCGTCGGACGTCGCGGCGCTCAGTGTGGCGATCGGATTGATCAAGTCGATCCTGGTGATGACCTTGACGCCGTTGATTGCTCCTCACATCGGGTTGAATAATCCACGTTCGGCGCTGATCTTCGGCGGCCTGATGGGAACAACCAGCGGCGTTGCCGGCGGGTTGGCAGCGACGGATCCAAAACTAGTTCCTTACGGCGCGATGACCGCGACGTTCTATACGGGACTTGGCTGCTTATTGGGGCCTTCGGTTGTGTTCATCGGGTTGCGGGCGATATTTGGATGAAAGAATTAACATTGATCGCACGCGCACGTGCCCACGATAAGTCGACCGCCTTTCGATCCGGTGATCAGCAGCGTGATTACGGTGAACTCTTGCAAGAATCGGCTCGTGTGGCAGTTGCGTTGCTGGATTGTCTATTAGAAACGGGCCGGATTGACGGACGTGATTTGCAAGAATCGCGGATTGCTTATTTGGTACCAGGTGGATTTGACTACACCGCTGTGCAATGGGGAATCTGGCGCAGTGGTGGTGTTGCGATGCCGCTAAGCCTCTCGGCGACCGAGTCGGAGTTGGAGTATGCGCTGTTGGATTCGCAATCAGCGTGCGTGATTGCATCGCGTGATCAATCTGCCAAGGTAGCGGCACTGTGTCAAAAACTGGGACTGCGATTGTTGTTGGTTCAAGAGATTCGATCGTACGAAGAGATTGAATCACAAAGAGGGGAAGCCGAATTGCCAGAGGTCGCCGTTGATCGTCGCGCGATGATTTTGTACACCAGTGGAACGACAAGCAAACCAAAAGGAGTGGTTACGACTCATGCCACGATCCAGGCTCAGATTGAAACGCTCGTGAATGCCTGGCAATGGCAACCAACCGACTACATTCCCCTTTTTTTGCCGCTGCACCACATTCATGGCATTATCAATGTGATGTCGTGTGCGCTTTGGTCGGGTGCAACCATCGAACCGTTTGCACGATTCGAGATCGACACGATTTTGAATCGTGTTGCCGACGGTGCGTATACGGTGTTCATGGCGGTGCCGACCATTTACGTCAAGCTGATCGAGGCGATTGAGTCACTGGGCGACCCGCGACGCCGCTCGGTGATAGGGGGATTTGCCGAGATGCGGTTGATGGTCAGTGGTTCGGCTGCGTTGCCGGCGAGCATCCATGAGCATTGGACGGCGCTGACCGGCCAGCGGTTGCTGGAACGCTATGGCATGACCGAGATCGGGATGGCGTTATCGAATCCCTACGATGGCGATCGAATGCCGGGCAAGGTTGGCCAACCGCTACCGGGGGTCCAGATTCGTTTGAAAAATGACGATGGCGAAATCGTTACCGCCGACGGTCAGCCCGGCGAGATTCAAGTGCGGGGGCCCAATGTGTTTTGCGAGTATTTTGGTCGTCAGCAGGCGACGGCTGAGTCGTTTGACGACGGCTGGTTTCGCTCAGGCGATGTGGCAGTGGTCGAGCAGGGCTATTACCGAATCATGGGTCGGCAGTCAGTTGATATCATCAAGAGCGGCGGGTACAAGCTCTCGGCGTTAGAAATTGAGGCGGCTTTGCTGGACCATCCCGACATCACACAATGTGCCGTTGTGGGATTGCCTGATGAGACTTGGGGTGAAATCGTCGCGGTGGCGGCGGTGTTGGCCGAGGGACGGACGATCCAACTGGAGGGGTTGCGAACCTGGTGCGATGGCCGGGTCAGCAAGTACAAAATGCCCAAACGGCTGCTGATCGTCGATTCGCTTCCCCGCAATGCGATGGGGAAAGTCACCAAGGGGGCGGTCGCGGAGCTATTTTAGGCGGTGAACGAGCGGCCCTTAGGCGTTTCTTGCGGCATTTAATACGGCGAAATGAAAGTTGCTACTGTGGCCGATTCCCAGTTGAAGTAGCATTTGACGCTTTCCGACGTTGTTCCTGCTCCAGTTCTACTCCTCTTTTCCCGATACGAACCCTGATAACAATCATCGCGCCAGTCGTGGCAACGCGAACTTTGCGGCACCAGCATGCCGTTGATTTCATGCGGTCCATCGACGGCATCTGCATTGAATACGGCAACACGATGATTGGTGAACAAAGCGAACGCATCGGTTTTGACGCATTTGTGACGAGCGTATCCAATGACCACTGAGACCAAAATGACATCCTGTTCGACTCCCACCCTCGCGCTACCCAAAGCCATGCCAAGTAACTGCGCCGATACGCTCAGCGAAGACATTTGTCGTCATCTGTATTACACGTTGGCCCATCACGATGCAGCGGATGATTTGGATTATCAGTATCGCGCATTAGCTTTGGCGACTCGAGATCGATTGATCACGCATTGGCGGGATACCCAGAAGCGGATGCACAGCAGTGATAGCCGCAAAGTGTATTACTTGTCGTTGGAGTTTTTGATCGGCCGATCACTGACCAACGCCGTTCAGAATTTGGACATGGCCGAGGCGGCACGCACGGTGCTGCACCAACAGGGTGTCACCCTGGAAGAATTGGCGTCCCAAGAACATGATGCCGGATTGGGTAATGGCGGTTTGGGTCGTCTGGCGGCTTGCTTCCTGGATAGTTGTGCCAATTTGCAATTGCCTGTCGTGGGCTACGGCATTCGGTACGAGTACGGAATGTTTCACCAGCACATCGAAGAGGGTCGGCAGGTTGAATCACCCGACCATTGGTTGCGGGACGGAAATCCCTGGGAGATCAAACGCCCCGAATCGATGCGTCGCGTGAAATTTTATGGACACACCGAACGATTCTTTGACAAAAAAGGTGTGGCTCATTCACGTTGGGTCAATACGCACGATGTCGTCGCGGTCCCGCACGATATGCCGGTGCCCGGTTACCACAACGAAACGGTCAATACGTTGCGTTTGTGGAAAGCGACTGCGACCAACGAGTTTGACCTGAATGAATTCAATGCTGGTAGTTATCCCGAGGCGGTGGCGGCCAAGAACAATGCCGAACAGATTTCGATGGTGTTGTATCCGAACGATGCCAGCGAAAACGGGAAAGAGTTGCGGCTCAAGCAACAGTACTTCCTCGTGTCATCAAGCCTGCAAGATGTGTTGGCCAAGTGGGTTGATCAGCACGGCGAAGATTTCAAAGATTTTGGCGCAAAAAATTGTTTTCAGCTGAACGATACGCACCCAGCTTGTGCGGTGCCTGAATTGATGCGTTTGCTGATGGACGAACATGGCAAATCGTGGGAGCAGGCTTGGAAAATCACGTCCAATTGCATGGCTTACACCAACCATACGTTGTTGCCCGAGGCATTGGAGCGATGGTCGGTTTCGCTGTTCAGTCGTTTACTGCCGCGTCTGCTGGAGATCATTTACGAGATCAACGAGCGGTTTATGGCCGAGGTTGAAAAGCACGCACCGGGTGACAACGAGTTGAAAAGCCGAGTGTCGTTGATCGAAGGGGGCCATGACCCCTATGTTCGCATGGCTTATTTGTCGATCGTCGGTAGTTTTTCGGTCAATGGCGTTGCACATTTGCATACGGAACTGCTCAAGTCGGGTCTGTTCGCGGACTTCTATAAGCTGTGGCCAAAGAAATTCAACAACAAGACCAACGGTGTCACGCAGCGTCGCTGGTTGGCCCATTGCAATCCCCAACTACGCAATTTGCTCAACGAGACGATCGGAGACGGTTGGCTCAATAATCTGGAAGAGATGGAAAAGTTGGCTCCCCTTGCCGAGGATGCCGAGTTCCGCAAGCGTTGGGCGGACGTGAAGCATCACAACAAGAAGGCACTGGCAGCCAATGTGCTAGAGAACACGGGCGTGACATTCCGCGAAGACGCCTTGTATGACGTGCAAGTGAAACGGATTCACGAGTACAAGCGTCAGTTGCTGAACGTCTTGCACGTCATCCATCTTTACGATCGGATTAAACGGGGTGACGTCGATACCATGGTGCCACGCTGTGTGTTGATCGGCGGCAAAGCGGCTCCGGGTTATCACATCGCCAAGCTGATCGTCAAACTGATCAACAACGTCGCCGCCGTGATCAACACCGATCCGGACGTGTGCGACATGCTCAAGATGGTTTTCTATCCCAACTATCGCGTCTCAGCGATGGAAGTGATCTGCCCGGGTACCGAGTTGTCCGAGCAGATTTCGACGGCCGGTAAAGAGGCATCGGGTACTGGGAACATGAAATTCATGATGAATGGTGCTTTGACAATTGGCACGTTAGACGGTGCCAACATCGAGATTCGCGAAAAGGCTGGTGCGGAGAACTTTTTCTTGTTTGGGCTCGATGAAAAAGAAGTCATCAAGACGCGACTGAGCTACGACCCCAACGCCATCATTGCCGGCGATCCCGATATTCAAGCGGTGATGCAAATGCTCGAGGGAGGCCTCTTTAACGAGACCGAGCCGGGCATTTTTGATCTTCTAATTTCGGGCCTGCGGAACCCTCACGATCAGTGGGTGACGATCGCTGACTTGCGCAGCTACATCGACGCGCAGCAAGAAGTTTGCGAGACGTATCGCGACCAGGAAAAATGGAATCGCATGAGTATTTTGAACTCGGCTCACAGCGGGTGGTTTTCCAGTGATCGTACGATCGGTCAGTACGCGGACGAAATTTGGAAAGTCAAACCGCTGAGCGAGTAGCCGATACCAGCGTGTATCGGACGCCTTGCGACGGACGTCGGCTGCGTCGTGGATCGGCTGTTTGAAGACGGTTTCGACGTTTTTGCAGGTCGGGCTTCATTGCAAGGTGCATCGATGATGAACCTTGGTTAGTGCGTGCCTTGGTCATCGTATTCGTGTTCCAGGACTTGCTCGTAGTGCTTTCTGGCAACACTGCGGGTCAGATCGCTGGCGATGCTGGCTAGTTCTTCGACCTCGGATCGCGCGTTGGCGACTTTTTCGATCTGAGGTTCGCGTTTGGATTCGTTCACGACGATTCGAGCGATGGGAGCTGGTTGCTCGGGGACTTCTTCGGTCGCCAATTGAGCGATTCGGACAGCTCCGATCGCAGCAGGCATGACAACGCTGTCGGCACCGCTGCGGATCAGCTTTCGTTCGGTCGACGGGCACTCGGCGCGTGCGATGATGCGGATTGATTCGGTCAAATCGCGAGCGGAGAGCGTGATGAAGACGTTGGTGGCGTCATCGGGCAGAACGGTCGCGAGGATACCGGCGCGAAAGATCCCCGCTTTTTGCAGGCACTCGTCATCCACTGCGTCTCCATGCATCGCCAGAAAACCGTGATCGATTGCTTTGTCGACGCGATTGCGCGAGCTGTCGATGACGACGAAATCGTGTTCGCACTCGTCCAATTCGGCAGCCAGCATCTGGCCAACTCGCCCATAGCCGCAAATGATGGTGTGACCGGTCAACTGGTTGATGTCACGACAACGTGTTCTTATGCCTAACATTCTTTCAAACTCACCTTCTGATAAGAGTTGTACGACTCCACCGATTACGTAGATCAACGACGAACAGCCCGCCACGATCACGCTCATGGTAAAGAGCTTCATCGGTGTGCCTTCGACCGCCCGGACTTCGCCGTATCCGACTCCAAAAATCGTGATCACGACCATGTAGGCGGCATCCAACCAAGCCCATCCAGCCGCTACGTATCCCACTGTCGATAGCAGGCAGGTCGTCGCCAGCACGCACAGTCCTTTGCGGAGCGTTTGTCGGGAGCGGCTGGCGTTTTCGTTGTACATGTAGAAGGAGGCGATGCCCGCGGAGATTTCTGTTTCCATGAACTCTAGGGGCAGGATTGGCAGATACGAGATGTTTTGGGGGAATCCCTCACCGGTGGTCGCAGCGGCTGCGAAAAGTTGACTCAATACTCACAGAATTGGGATAACCCAACCATCGCAATGCTAGCGTAAGATTCGGCTGGCTGATTCCAGTGGACTTCGGTACAAGACAAAACCGAATCAAGCACTCCAGCGCGTGGCAGATATCCCGCGCCCACGCCACAGGTCATGGATGACGTCCCCTCGATGAAAAACTTCGGTCGCGTACTGCGAATATCCGCTCGACATTACTGGTCCCTGGTCGGGATTTTGATGTCATCGGTGATGATTGCTGTTTTGTGGGGGGCCAACATTGGAGCGTTGTATCCGCTTGTCGACATCGTCTTTGACGGCAAAAGCTTGCCTCAGTGGGCGGAGCAGCAAATGGCAGACGCGCATGCCAATATGGCGTCGTTAGAAACTCAGATTGCGACACTTCAGGATCAACAGCTGACAGCGAGTCCGCAGAAACATCAATCTTTGCAGTTGCAGATTGATGGAATGTCACAACGCCACGATCTTGCCTCAAAATCAGTTGACCAATTGCAAAAGTTGCAGCCTTGGATCGTCGCGTACGCGCCCGAGGGGTCGTTTGCGACGTTGACACTGATCATCGGTTTCTTGGTGATCTGCACCGCGATCAAACTAACAGCCCTGTTGATCAATTTGCTCTTGGTTCAATACGTTTCCGAACGCACGGCGGTCGACTTGCGCGCCATTTTCTTTCGCAAAGCGTTGCATCTTGATTTGGACTATTTCGGCGAAAACGGTTCGGCTGACTTGACCGCGCGACTGACCAACGACATTGCATTGGTCGCATCTGGGATCACGGTACTACTGGGGCGTCTGGTCCGTGAACCGCTGAAGATGATTGTATGCATCGGCAGTGCGGCTTACGTTTGTCCACGGTTGTTGATGTTGGTGTTAATCGTCACGCCGATCGTGGCGGTCGTGATGCAACATTTGAGCCGGGCGATTCGTCGAGCCAGTCGTCGGGCGATGGAGGAGATGAGTCAACTGTATGGCATGTTGAACGACTCGTTTGCCGGAATTCGGGTTGTGAAAGCATTCAATACGCAAGCGTTTGAACGGGCACGATTCAGTCGCGGCACCAATGCGTACTACCGCAAGTCGATGAAGATGGCGTTTTACAACACAATCGCGCGCAGTAGCAGCGAGATGCTGGGAATGACGACCGTTTGCTTGGCGATCCTGGCCGGTGGTTATTTGGTTTTGAATCAAAAAACGCACTTGTTGGGATTACGAATGAGCGTCGAGCCACTTGGTCGTGGTGAAGTGCTGCTGTTTTTTGGATTCTTGATCGGAGCCTCGGATCCTGCGAGAAAGCTGGCGGACGTATGGGCCGGGCTGCAACGTGGGATTGCCGCGACAACGCGGGTTTTTGAAATCATCGATCATCCGGTTCGAGTCAAAGAACCAACGGACCCGCAACACCCGGCGCGGCCGCATCAGGCCATTCATTTCAAAGGTGTGTCGTATCAGTATCCTTCTGGTCCGATTGTCTTGCGGGAAATCGATTTGAGCATCCAGCATGGTGAGACGGTTGCTATCGTCGGTCCCAATGGCAGCGGCAAAAGTACGGTGGTCAGTCTGTTGTGCCGATTTGATGATCCTCAGGGCGGCAGCGTGTTGCTGGATGATGTGGCATTGCGTGACATGCGGACGCGGGATTTGCGAAAACGCATCGCATTGGTCACCCAAAGGACGGTTCTTTTTGACGATACCATCGAAAACAATATTCGCTACGGATCGCCTGGTGCAGACAGTCATGCCGTCGTTCGCGCTGCGAAGATGGCATTTGCCGATGATTTCATTCGACGCAAGACGCCCGACAGTTACCAAACAGTGCTCGGGAGCGGTGGAATGCGCTTGTCCGGAGGTCAAATGCAACGCATCGCATTGGCCCGAGCGTTTTTGCGGAACCCGGATATCTTGATTCTCGATGAAGCAACCAGTCAGATTGACTTAGAGAGCGAACAACTGATTCACACGGCGTTGTCGAAGTTCTTAGTGAACCGAACGGGCGTGATGATCACGCACCGTCCGACCAGCCTGGCCATGGCGGATCGCGTGATTGTGATCGAGGCGGGTAAGGTCGCTGATAGCGGTCAACACGCTGAATTGTATGAGCGGAACCGCTTTTATCAGAGCCTGTGTGGGTCAGACGTACGTCAAAGTGCATAGATCGACCAGGTCCGAGGCAGCGCAGGCGTGCTGGGTGGTAGTCCAGTAGCTGCTAGGCCGGAACCTGTCCTGGTATGCGACCGCGAATCCAAAAGGCGACGAGAAATCGACGACGAGCCCCGACTGATTTCGCGCGACTATTTGGCTTCCATCTCCAAAATTCTGTCGTTGAGTTCTTGGATTCTCTTGTTCTGAAGTTCTCGCTCTTTCTCGAGCATTCGCAGCACCTCCTCGATGCGATTTTGATCCGGTTGTTGTCCGTCTAGCGGAATGGGTACGCGTGGCAACAATTCCATCGGAACGCGTCGGTTACCTTGGCCCGGTAGTGTCTGCAGTCGTTGCCCTGGTTGGAGCCGCCAGATAGGCGCCGCGCCGTCGGGGGCATCCGGATTTGGCATTCCAGTCATGGCGATGCGTTGCTGCGGGTGCTTCTTGAGTGTCAACGTGCGAACTAACGTGTCGCTATCACGCTCGATCGCGATCTGGATTGCGTCGCCTGCGCGAGACATCCCGACGACAGCTACGACGTCATTGTGGTCGTGAATCTCGTGATCATTGATACGTGTGATTCGATCCCCCGTTTGC
>JABDKS010000296.1 GCA_013002105.1 Pirellulaceae bacterium
CGCGATCACACCACTATGGTCCCCCACCAATTTGACCAAACCGATTGGGAGATCATTCGAGATCGCGGAATGCAAGAATCGAGCTTGCCGGGCGGGTAAGTCGCGAATATCAATCGTCAGACTGTCAACCGCTGGCGTTGGCCCTTGATTCGCGCCATCGATTTTAGTTGTGAAGAGGTTGAATCCCGGCGCATCCGAAATGTAAACGTCTGTGACCTGCGGACCCTGCGTATCGATGAACGCCTCCAAGACCTGGTTCGCGTCACCCACGCCGTCGGTCACCGTGTTGGTATTCCCGGCCAAGTCGGTTGCGGTGACCAGGATCTCGCGAACGCCGTCGTTGGCAAAGAATCGATCATCATTCAGGTCGTAAATGAACTCGGTCGTCCACTGGCCATCGGGCAACGCGTTGTCACCGTCGATCGGTTGAGCGACGGTCAACGACGTGTTACCGGCCGTATCGACCAACGCGTTGCGGACACCATCGACGTACAAGTTCACAATCGCGTTCGCCTCGGCCGTGCCACGGAACGTCGGACGCGTATCGTTGGTGATCCGATCGTTCAGTGTATCGGTCAAGAACGGGTCGCCCGAATCAACATCAATCTGGTCAACGATCGTTACCGGCGGCGCCGACGTGTCGATGACCAGGTCGATCAAGAAATCGTGGCTCACATTCCCGGCGCGATCTTCCACTTCGACTTTCAACGTGTGCGTGCCATCAGCCAGCAGCGGCAACGTCGTTTGTGCGTTACCGGTGTTGAGCAACAGCAGATCAGTGAACATCGCGTTTTGACCCAGCAGCGACGAACTGGCATCAGCGGTCGCGTCGATCGCCGAATTGTACAGCAATGTTTCGACGACCAGCGTTTGTCCGCCGACCGGTCCGGTTTCGGCGCGATCATAGACACGGTATTTCAAGTAGTCGGTCAGGAAACCACCGACGGTCAGGTCCGGGATTATTCGATGCAAGTCCGCGTTGGCATCGTGAGTTGTCAGGCTGATCGATGGCGTGTTGTCATTGGTGACGTTATCGTCGTTGTGGCGACCACTATCGCTGGCTTCGTCCAGATCCAGGTGCGGCAAGTTCGGCTCCAACGTATCGACTTCCAGTCGAATCGTTTCGGAGATTGATTCGTTGTCCGCCCAGTCTTCGATCAATGCGTAAACGTCATAGACACCATCGACCAATGGCTCCGCCGTAATTTCCCACATGCCCAGCAAATCGGTATCGGTCGCACCCGGGATGCCCGCTTGCACGTCCGTGTGATCCGATCCGACCGTGCCGGTACCGATGATCAGCAAGTCACCAAACGGTGTACCGGTGTTGTCGACCTTCTGAGCAAACAGCGTGACCATCGCGTTGGTCTCGCCCCGACCCTGGAACGCGATCTCTTGCACGTTGGTGACATTGTCATCGTCGTACATCCCACTGTCACTGGACGATAGGATGTCGATCGTGGTCGTGGGCACTACCGTGTCAATCGTCACCTTCAACAAGAAATCGGGGCTGATGTTGCCAGCACGATCTTCGACTTCTAGTTTGAAATTGTGGACACCGTCGGGGAACGGCGTACCGACGGGATTGTTCAGGTCTTGGCTAACCGTACGGATCAGTTGACCAAGCGTGGTGAAGTTCCCGAACTCGGTCCACGAATCGTACACCAGCACTTCGCCCGTCCCGCTACCTGGACCGGCGGGATCACCGGTTCGCCAGTACAGTCGGTATTTGACGTCGTGCCAGAACGGATTGTCACCGCCGTCGACCGTGTCGCTGCCGATCATTTCAAACTGCAACAAGTTCTGGCCAGTGATGTCGTCGGTCGTATCATGGCCGTCATCGTTCAGCAGATCCAAGTACGGTGTGTTGGGCACGTCCGTATCGACCCAGATCTGCAGTGGACCGGCGTTGGACAGGTTGCCCGCAACGTCTTCGATCTGGACGGTCATGTTGTAGGGACCGTCATCAAGCGGTTCGACCGTGACCTCCCAGTTTCCATCGGCCGCAACCGTACCGACACCAACCAGTGTTGCGTTGGCGTACACGCGAACTTCCGCACCGACTTCGGACACACCGGCAAACGCGGGCTGGTTGATCCGAGTGACATTGTCGTCGTTGACCATGCCCGAATCACTCGACTCAATCAAATCGATCGTCGCTCCCGGAGCGACCGTGTCGACCAAGATTTCCAGCGACAAACTGCGATCACCGAATCCGTTTTGGCTGGGTTCCGACGGATCGATCATCTGAACTTTGGCATTGATAAAATGACTGCCGTCGGTCAGTGTCAGACCGGCCCCATTGTTAGCGTCATCAAAGTCAAACGTGTAGACACCGGTGACGCCCGCAACCGGCTGAGCGAATCCAATGGGGATTTGCGGATCGGTTCCAGGCTGCTGCGGAACACCTTCGACGAAGACCGGTACACGGAATCCGGCCACGTTGTTGGCGGGATCGATCGACGCGTTGAAGGGAATGACAATTTGCTGATCGGGTGGGTTATTGCCGTTGACCGTTCCGTCATTCCCCTGAATGTCCTGCAACAGAATGGCGTCGTCCAATCGGAAAAAGATTGTTGGAGCGTTGTCGTAGGTGATGTTGTCGGTACGTGAACGACCGGTATCACTGTTTGCTGACGTTCCGGGCGGATTCGTTGTTCCGTCGATGGGATCGTCCAGCAACTCCAAGTCATACGGGACCGGCGGCGTTTGATTGGTCACCGTCACGTCGTAACCGTTGATCACGTCAGCGGTTCCGCCAAAGACATGCAGCACATAAGTCTGGCCGGCGATGGCGGGAATGCGGACCCGTTCATCTTCGTCACCGGCTCCTTCATTGGAGCCGAATCCAGCGATCACGTTGCCGGCGTCATCCAGGACTTCGATATCGATGTTCCCGTCGCCCGGTACCAACGCGTTTTGATCGTGAAAATAGACTTGGAAATCCAACGTTCCGTTATCAAGAGCGATGAAACGGTAGTAGTCGTGGTCTTCGGCCACACCGGGATGTTCGTTTGCACCGGGGAAAATTTCGGCGTTTTGAATTTGCAACGTTTCACCGGTTCCGATGTACGCTGCCGTCGCACTCGATTCGTTGGACTCATGAATGTCCGGCCCCATTTCGGTGATGTTGGGATCACCGTTGTTGCGATTGTTCTGCGGTGTCGAGGGATCGAAATTGGCTGACACTATTTCGGTGTTCTCGAACGACACACTCGGACGTCGCACTCCGGCGTTGAACGCAATCACGTTGCCAGCGTCGGGGGCGCGACTGCGATGCACGATCACGTAATCCGACGCATCGCTCAAAAACGCCGGCGTTCCGTCCGGATTCAAGTTAGTAATCACCAATGCATCAGATGCTTGCGGTTCACCGCCCGAGACGTTGACGTACAGTCCATTGCCAAGTGCGGGTGCGGTTGCAACCCAGAATGTATCGTCGCCATCGCCGCCCGCTACGGTCACCGATTCGATGATTCCCGGTGTCCCGATCACGGACGTGCCGTCATCCAGCGTGACATCGCGCCACAGCGTTCCCGCACCGGCACCAAATGGCAACACTTCGACACTCGCCGTCCGATTGGGACTATCCACACGGATCAAATCGCGACCGCTCGTTCCGTTGACGTGGACAGAGTCGGCAAATCCGCCGGCACCGCCCGTAATCGTGAACGTGTTGGTGCCCTGCTGAACGTTGTCAAAGTGGAACACGGTTTCGATACCCGCAGCGGTAATCGTTCCGGAATCGGTCGATCGTGGCGTGTATTGGATCATGTCGTCGACGCGAGTCCCGGCAACGACCAGATCATTGTTTGCTGCGTCGATGTTCGCCGTTTCGATTCCCGACAACGTCACCACACCCAATCCTTCTTGCGTGATCGTCTGGACAATCAAATCGGCTGGAGTGGCGGGATCATCCAATTCAACGATCACGCCGTTGGGTGCGGGATCGGCTACGTCGACGTTGAAATTCAAGACATCGCTCGCACCCGGACCGTCACCTTCGACGCGGATATCAATTCCTAATTGAGGCCAGATGTCAAAAACATCGTCGCCGTCACTGCCCCGTAACGTGTAGTCTTCCGCGTTGACTGTCGTCACCAAAATGTGGTCAACGAACGTGCCGCCCACGAATCCTTCGAGCCGCCGCAAGCCGATCGCACTGCTGCCCGGGGCGACGTTGAAGGTGTCGCTAAAGGGCGTACCGTTGTAGACGACGCGGTCATCGCCGGCACCCGCCCCGTCAAGTGTCAGGGCGTTGATGTCGTCATAGGTAATCGGCAGCAGATCGTCGACGCGAACACTTCCTTCGTCGGCATCTGCACCCGGTGTATGGACCAGTGCATTGGTGGCGGCGTTGCCAGTGACGGTCAAGACATCTCCACCGGCACCCTGAATCCACAAGTCGCTCGAGGTCGTGACTGTAATCGCGGCAACACCCTGTGCGCCGGTGATCGTGGCTCCGTCGGTCGCCGTCGGTGTCACGTTGATCAGATCACCGCCACGCCCATTGACAACGACTCGGTCACCGCCGGTCGGGTCATTCCCATTGACTGTGATCCCGATCAAACCGACGGGAGTGACGGCGGTGTTCAAATGGATCACGTCGTCACCGGCGTTGCCGTTGAGTGTCAAGTTCGCTTTGTTATTGAACTGGTACGTTTCGAATTCATCAACACTTACCAAACCGGTCGGACCGACGAAGATTCCCCCGCCCAATCCGTTGTTGAAATTGATCGCATTGTTCGCGTTGGTTCCGTGGATGACCAGCGATGCTGCGATGACGTTGTCGTCGAACGGCTCCAGGTTATCAAAGTCGATCGTCATGCCGTCGTACGTGGCATAGCCTTCGGTCACCGCCGGTCCGGGGAAGTATTCCGCGAGATTGACCGGTGTCGTTCCTGTCGCTTCTAATTTGTCCGATCCGGTCCCTCCGTCGTAACCGATCAATGGATCGATCAGCCCGCCACTGTTGTCCACGGTGACCGTATCGTCACCACCCAACGTATTGATCTGTACGCGACCTTGCATTTGCCCGGTTGCAGTCACGGTGACGCCAGAACCATTCGTGTCAGTGACCGCCACCGGTCCCGCGATCGGATTCTGCAGAGCATTGGTGACCACGAACCGGTCGTTCGCACCTTCGGCGCCATCGGATCCTTCGATCACCAACGTGTCCACGCCAGTTCCCACCATCTGGTAGTTGCCACTTTGTGCACCTTGCAGGAACCACGTCTTGAATGTGACCACGTCGCTGCCTTGACCGCCGGCGTCGACGACGAAGTTCTGCATCGCGATGAATTCGACCGTGGGTAGCGAGTCGCTGGTCACACCATCCCAGCCGCCTGGATGTGCCGCTTCGACACGGACATGGTTGTCGCCGTCGCCGGGATTGACTGTCAGCGTGTCGTCGTTCCCGGTACCGACCAAACGCAACAACTCCAATCCGGTGGCGTTGATCACCGCACCCAATCCGGTGATGTCTTGATCGTCTGGGTTGGCCGCATCCGGCAACACGGCGATTGACTGCGCCGCGCCTGCAGTGGCGACCACCATCAATGTGTCGCTGCCACTGCCCGGCCCACCCGCGTGCAATGCGAAGGTTCCGCTTGCCAGTACAGTCGCCGCGACATTGAAATCATCATCTCCGGAGAGCGAATCAACGTTGTAGTTGGACACTCCCGTTGTCAACAAATCAACATGCGTGCCGGCGGGACTGGTCAAATCAATATCGATTGCGTCCAGGCCGGTGAATTGAATATCGATTCGATCCGAACCGGTGGTTCCCAACGCGGTCAGCGTATCGCCGCCGTCGTTGCCGGCGACCGTCACGGTCCCACCTCCACCCAAGTCTTCGTAGTGTATTCCCAATTGCTGAGCGTCACCGGCACGAACACTGACGGATCCAGCATCGACATTCGCGGCGGGATGATGCACAAACGTCTCCGGTCCGGCCGTACCGGTGACCGTCACGGAGTCCTCGTCCGATTCACCGTCGTAGATCAGCGTTTCGATACCCATGACATTGATCGGTCCGCCCAGCACTGTCAGCACACCGGTCGATGGCGACCAGTCGACCGCATCGGGCGCGTCGCCATCGGCACCGGTCACCCGCAGTTCGTCGCTGCCCGCGGTCGGTAATCCGCCATCGACATGGAACACCACAGCCAAATCGGCGCTGTTAACATCGATCGTGATGTCATCGTCACCCTGTTTGCCTTGCAAGAAGATTTCAGCAACACCGAAATAGGTTACTTGCGGTCCCGAGTTCACATTCACCACGACGTTGTTGGGCTCGCCGCCTTCCGCCGTGATGTCGTCATCAGCACCGGTGCCCATCACCGTTGCGATTAAGTCTGAGCCAACGGGATCATTCACCACGACTTCTTCGATGTGATCAAAACTGACGAATTGGCCGCCGTCGACATCGAATCCGCCGGAATCGGATTCTGGTCCCGGAGTGGAGACGATTGTTGCGTTGGCGAACAATTGCAATACATCCCCGGCCGTCCCGATTGGGTCACCGCCGTCGATAAACACGATTGGGCCCGTCCCCGAAACGGTAAAATGATCGCTGCCCGCTCCACCGTTGACGTTCAGATGGTTGATCCCCGTCAAGTCAAGCGGCTGATAGGCGCCACTGGAGATCGAGACAACCGTCGTTGCGCCCAGCGTAATGTCGTGTAGGCGACTGGCTGGGTCTGACTCTACGGTGACTTCGTCGTTTCCGCCCACCGCAATGTACTGGAAATCACCCGCGTCATTGTCCATGTCGGTAAACGAGAACAACGTATTCAAACCGGACGATGTCAGATCGACCGTGCCATTGTCGGGTTTGATCGTGACTGCATCATCGGCCGGTGTTCCCAAGACGTCGACGGCGAAACCGTTGACGTCGACATGGACGTCTTCCACACCATCAAATGAAACGACCGGGCCACCACTGCTGATGGTGCGTGCGGCCAAGTCCACCGTCACATCACCGGTTGCGATGAAGTTCAACTCGTCGGTTGCCGTTCCATTGTCACCGCCCAGAACTGCGATCGTCGCAAACGGTGCATCTCCGGCAACCGTAACTGAATCGTCGCCACCCAACGCGTTGACGACAATGTTGTCAAAGGCGTTCATGTCGACGACGTTGTTGAAACCCAGCTCGTTGGTGACCGTGACGATGCCGGCCGCATCGATCGTAATGACGTCGTTCTCCGCCGTGCCTTGGATCACACCGATGCCGCCGGTGACGACGACGGTTTCCATTTCTTCGTACGACAACGACAACAGTTCCGCACCCGATACGCTGACGGGATCGACGATGCCCGAACCGGGAATGGAATCGGGGGTGACGGTCGCATTGGGCG
>JABDKS010000307.1 GCA_013002105.1 Pirellulaceae bacterium
CGCTCCGCGAACAGAAACGAAAAAACACAGTCGCCATTCGCTCCGCGAACAGAAACGAAAAAACACAGTCGCTGTTCGCTCCGCGAACAGAAACGAAAAACAACCCCCAACTCGTCGCTATCGGCTCAACGATTGCCGACCGACCCACGCCATCCACAAGACGCTCACCGAACGCTCCCGCGAACGATCAGCAAAAAACGATTTTCCCCGCCGTAATCGGCGACACAAAAACTACGGATCCACCGTCGCATCCTTCCCTACGGCATCTTCACCCGCAGCATCTCCACCCGCAGCATCCTCCGATTCCACACTTGCATCGGTACGTGGAATCTCATTCATCGTGCCGAACTTCTTTGCCGTCACGTGATCGACTGTTCCGCCGCCCATCACCACGTAGCCACCGTTGCCGGGACAGGCCGCTTCGAATCCCAAGATGTATTGGTCATTCTGATCGCTGTCGTCTGACATTGTTGCGTTCCAAAACATCAAGATATCCCCCTCGTGCATCCGTTTGAGTGCTTCGAGTGTCCCTTTATCGTTCTGCTCGGATTCGATAAATTCGCCAAACTCATCCAAGTCTTTTGGACCACGGTTGTTTGCGTCATGAAACGCATGGTACGCGGTCGCCAATTTGCTCAAGCAGAGCCGACGCATTGCAACTTGCCGCTCCTGTTCGCCCGTGCACCCGATCAGTGCAGCCAGCGGCAGCATGCAAAGCAACATCAGTGTCAGTCGTCGGTCAGGAAGAGATCGATTCATCATTCACTTTCAGGTCAAAATGTCATGAATTGCGGAGCGGCGGGATCCGATCGAGCACGGGCGCACAACGTCATCATCAATTTGCCCGACCGTTTCTAGCCGCTAGAATCTACCATGCGGCCACCGACTTCTTATCATAGGGCATGTGTCGTCGGTTTTCCCAGTGCGGCTTTGCTGCGCAGAGGCTCGCGGGATTCTCATTTGCTTTTCCTTCACGGGCATCGTTCATTCGCTTCGCGAGGCGACAGCACGTTTGCGCGTGGTGTTTTTCCTATCAGTTGCCAACCATGAGACCAGATTGACGTCGTCCAACGATCCCAACCGCGCGTCTGAAACATCGGCGGCAAATAAGTCTCGGCAGGCGGATCGGCCAGCGGGCAAGACGTCACAACGCAGGCTTGTGTCACGGTTGATTGGTTTCGAGACGGAGTACGCGACCCTGGTTGCGGACGATGTGGATTTGACGACAACGCAGTTGCCGGCATCCCACTCGATCTTCCATGCGATTTGCGAGGCGATACGGCGCGACCAGCCCACCGTAGCGGGGCTGTTCGACGAGGAACAGATGTTTTTGGCCAGCGGTGGTGCGGTGACTTTCGAATCGCATCCATCGTTACACGCACTGCCTGGCGGTCTGATCGAGATTGCGACCCCCGAAGTTCGCAGTCCTGATGAACTACTGGCGTGCCAACGGTCAATCGATAGTTTGGTCGCGGATGCAGCGACCAAAATGGATCTGGATTTGGACCTGCGGATACTCAAGAACAGTTCGGACGCTCTGGGCCACGTCTACGGTTGCCAGGAAAACTACGAGACCGATGTCGCGTCGGGGTTGTCATTGGTCATTTATCGACTGTTTGTTTGCTTGCTGTGGGCGATGCAAATTGTCAGCCTGATCATTTCGTTGCCGATTCTGGGAATCATCGTCATCATCATTTCGGCATTTCGGTTCCTGCGTGGGCGGTCAGGTCAGTTTCCGCCGGATCCGGCAGACATGTTCGATCTCGTGCCCAATTGGTTATCCGCCGCGATGATCATGATGCTTCGAATCGTGCATCTACCCACTGTGGTGGTGTTACGATTCGTTGCCAAACACATCGCGTTTCGGCGGCAACGCAGAATACTGACGTCTTATTTGATCTCTCGAGTGGCGTTGTGCGGATCGGGCGACCTGGATCACGACGGATGTTATCGAATGAGTGCCAAGGCGATGGCGATTGACACGGTCGCCGACATGGGAGGCTTTCGCGGCGAGCGACCGATCTTTGTTTACGGCCATTGGTTGGGGCAATAC
>JABDKS010000311.1 GCA_013002105.1 Pirellulaceae bacterium
GCGGACTTGGTGACTGATCGCCGCGATTGGTATCGCGCACCCACTTTCGGATGGTTGCGTCGGCAGGGGCACTTGATCGCGTTCTGGATTGTCATTCCCGTATTGTTGTGGCTGTTGTCACTGGGAACGATGCAATACGCCGGATCGACATTCCCAACCTGGTTGGGCTTCACGCTTGGCTATTTATCGTTGGCTGCCATCGCCGGGTCGATGGCAAATCTACGATGGTGGTGGCGATGGACCTGGTTTGCTGGGCTCTTGGCGGTCTGCGCGACGTTGCTACCGTTTGGTTGGATGACGGACCGTTGGGACGATTACGGTCACGAGTATTTTTTCGGCGTCACCACCATGGTGGTTTATCTGCTGACGTCGATGTTTCGACAGGTCAGCGGGCCGTTGGTTCGCGACCCACTGAATCGTGACTGCGACGACGAGTGCCGAGATCGACCGCCAATCACCGGTCACAGTCCACCGCGACTTCAATTCTCCATCGTCCAATTGGTTGCTTGGACGACCCTGTGCGCGATCCTGATTGCGATCGCCAAAATGCGCTGGCACCACTACGCGGAAATATCCTCCCTGGATGACTACACCTACATGGTGATTGCTGCGATCTTCGTTGCCCTGGTGACGATGGCATTGCTGATGTTGCGTCGGTGGGCGATTGCTTGGACCATCGGATCACTGTTTGTGTCGTTAGCGACGGGGTTGGCAGCGGGTTACGCGGTTCATCGGCAGTTTACGGCCGATATCGTGTGGCACTTCGGCGCAATCTATGTCTCCCAGGCGTTCATCATGTTGTTGACATTCTGGACGGTCCGCTGGGCGGGCTATCGCCTATCGACAAAGCGAACCCCAAGTGAGGGCCCACCCAACGTTTGACACAGACATTGGAGTCGTAGCAAACCGGGCGGGCGTTGATCGCCCGGGTGTTGATTGCTCGGGCAATCCAATTATTGCTCGGGCGATACAGCTAGCAATATTGAACAAGCTCAGAAGTTTGGAACCCGTTCGCCGCCGTCGCGGGTTAGCAACGCTTTGAATAGATCCACGTCGATGCTGTGGGTGATGAAGCGAACGCTGCCGTCGTAAAACAGGGCATGAAAGCCGCCTGCGTGAATGTGACCCATTTGCGAAATCGGGTCGTCCATGTTGATCTCCATCACGTCAGGCTTGGACCAGACGACCGCTTCGCTCGCATCGGCTTCGACGACGGCAATGGTGTTGGACGTGCCGTCGGTAATGTCGCGAAAACTGGTTTGACCTTCCGGTTTCAAGCCGAGGTGTTCGCCGATCAGTGCTCGAAACACGGTTTTTCCCGGTGGCAGCGGCAAGCTTGGATCTTCAAAGACGCTAATAACAGCGTCTGCAAATTGGATGTTGTGATCGCTGTCCCACGGTTCGTCCAAATGAAACTGTTCGTAAAGGGCTTGTTGCTCGATAAACGGTAGAATCGCCACGCGCCAGCTTAACAGCGGTTTGCCATCGTCGTCCGTGATCGTGCTTGGCAATCGACGGAACGCGGAATGGTGGTTGTGAAAAGCGAGCCCGATCTGCTTGAGATTATTCGACGCGTTCATCCGTCGCGCGGCTTCGCGAGCGGCTTGCAAGGCCGGCAGCAGCAATCCGACCAGCACTCCTGTTGTCGCGATTGGCAATTCTGCTCGGATGCTGATCAGCACCCGGTCGTTTTGTTGTTCGGGACGGATCATGCCGACGATGTGATTGGCGATCCGCGTGACGTAAGCACGTTGTGCGTCGGGCATTCGGCCTTCGCCGCGGATGTTTTGCGATATCGCATTGATCGCCATCAAACGTGCAAACTTGATCGAGTCATCCAGAATCTCGTGGACTTGTGCGGCCGCATCGGCGTCCTTGCAAAGGAATTCCATGTCAATGGTGTGGGCGATCCCTTCGGAGGCACTTTCGATGATCAGGGCATCCAGCAGGTCCGGCAGTTTGGTGACATGGCCCAATTCCGGTGGCAAGTCATTGGCAGCTTGCTGCATCATTTGTTGCAGCATCGGTCGCAGGGGTTCGATCGCCAATACCATCTGCGACCCTTTGTTTTCCATTGGGTTTTCGCGAATCAAATTGGCAACCGGTCCGCCGCCTTTGGCCGAGTTGAGCATTGGCTCGAACATCATTTCGGTGGCGACAAGAATTTTTCGCGGACTCAGCGCATGCACCAGCATTGCCGGCTGGCCCTGCCCGACAACGTGGACCGTTTTGCCGGCGATGGTCCGGGTTGCGGGCTGGCCGAATAAAGCGGGTGAGATATCAGCTGGATCGTAATCGGCCGACAGGGTGACCAAAAAACCCATCGGAGGTTCGCCCGGACCGGTGGGCATCCCAGTCACGCTCTTGATCTCGATGATGGACATGGGATCCAAGCCAAGTTGTTCTTTGCTCCAGGCTTGAGCGACTTCGACCGGCAGCCAGTCGAGCGATGGAGTATTCAGAAAAGCGGGGACATTCATCCGCGACGACATGATTGCGTTGAGCGGGACGTGCTCTGCCTCGGTGCTGACAAACGCTGTTTGAGCAAAACTGGAGACAGTGAAAACGCTGGTCATCAGCACGCCAGCGAGAAGGATTCGGAGTGCAGTCATGAACGGACCTTGCCAGACAAAAGCAACGTGAGGAAGAGAAACAGATTATCGATCACTGATTGTATCGGATCAGGCGAGTCGTTTGGCGGCTCATGATCATCCTGTTTGCAGTCGCATCCTGCCCGAGTGAATTCCCGCGAGGTTCCCTACTCACGACTGGGGCATTGCAACGGGGCAGCGACTTTTGAACCATTGGGCAATAGCCTAAGCTGTAAACTGGGCTAAGCTGTACATCACTTCACCACGTTGCTCTGGTCGTCTTTTGATGACAACGATGGGCCGGTGCGTGTGAACGGAAATGAACGTTGACCTCTTCCCATCAACCAATGGGTTCCACCGCTATGCGATTCACATTTGTATTGTTGTCTGTCGTTTTACTTGGGGCGCCCTCGATGGCCGATTGGCCGCAGTGGCGAGGTCCCGAGCGATCCGGTTACATCCAATCGGGGCCATTGCTTACGGAGTTACCCAGTGATGGATTAGAGCCACTGTGGCGAATCGATTCGTTTGCCGGCGGCACCTCGGGTGGTTGGAGTTCACCGGTGATCAGCGGTAATCGCGTCTTTGTCTATTCGCACACCAAAGAGCGGAACAAGGATGCCGATCTTGGTGAAGCCAAATATCCGTGGTTATCACCTGACAAACGAACCGGCATGACGGACGAACAGTACGCCGACTACGAAATCAAGCGACGTGACGAAAACGAAGCCCGCGCGAAAGCCTATCGCTTTGAACAACGTTTGGTCTGCGCTGATCTGAACAGCGGTGACATCCTGTGGGATCAGGTCGAACCAACCGTTTACACACGATTCACGCAGTCCAGCACGCCGTGTGTTGCAGATGGAAAAGTATTTGTGCTTTCGCCGGCTCGCACTGCCCGATGTTATGACGCTCAGACCGGCAACGTACTGTGGAGTACGCCAATCGAAGGGGCTTTCCGTGATGAATTTTTCTCCAGTTCATTCGCAGTCGAAGGCTCCATCGCACTCGTTTCCTGTGGACCGTTGGTGGCGATCAATGTGGATGATGGCCGCGAGTTGTGGCGAGGCGATGGCGACGCTGAGTATCAGTCGCACAGTAGTCCGGTTATCTGGCATGCTAAGTCCGGCGCCGTTGCGATCACCAATACATCAGGTGGTCGAACCGAGGCTTATCGGATTTCCGATGGCAAAAAATTGTGGGTCATCCAATCGGGTGCGGGCAGTTCGACACCGATCGTTGCTGACAACATTTTGTTGACCTATGGATCATCAAGAAAAAGCGGCCTGACTGCCTATCAACTCAATGACACAGCGAGTGAGAAACAACCTGAGCAAATTTGGCAGTTTCAGCGTGCCGCCGACTCGGGCTCGACCCCCGTCGTGCGGGGTGATTCGGTGTTTGTTCAGGGAGAGAAACGCGTCGCGAAGGTCAGGTTGGCGGATGGGAAATCGCAATGGCAAACGACTTTGAAGATCAGCACTCCCAAATACACGTCGATGATTGGTGTCGGCGACCAGCTCTTTTACGGTTGGGAAGGTCTGATGGCGTTTCGGGCAGATGGCGATCGGTTTGAGCAAATCTATGATGCCGAGATCGATTCGCGGGGGCGTTTGATTCGCGGAGACGACTTGCGGCGATTGTTAAAACTGGATGAATTGGCGGCCACCGATGGCGGCTTGTCGAAATCCGAGCGGTTGTGGCAGGACGAAGCGGTTAAATCGGGGCCATTGGGATGCAGTACGCCGGCATTCAGCGACGGAAAATTGGTCATTCGGCTTCGCAATTCAGTAATTTGTTTCGATCTAAGGCCGTGATTTGGGCCTTGTTCCCCTCCACTGGATAAATGTTCAGATAGGTCGCATTTGTTGCGCTGTTTTAGTTGGAACAATGCGAGTAGGGTGTAGAAAGCTAAAAGGGCATGGAAGTCGATGAGGATGATGTCGAGGAACGCCATACTTTAGTTGGCGACTCGAGACCGACCTTGTCAACGAATCTCGAAACCATTCACCATCGGCCTGAGCAGGCCGATGGAACTTTTCTGATCAAGGAAGATTTGGCAGCCCAATGCAATCAACCACTCGTTACGAACCGAACCCGACGATCACGCATCATGGTTCCCGGGGGAAACAGTCCGACCCGGAGTTGGTGGAGCGCTATGATGCGCTCACGCGCAGTCGGAAGGTCAGTTGGACTGGACACCATCATTTGCTCCGCATGCTTGGCCGTGGCGGGCAAGGTGAAGTTTATTTGACAGAGTATCGCGGGACCGACGGGTTCACCGTCCCGGTTGCGATGAAGATCTTTTCGCCGGAACGTTACAAAACGCGGCGCGGATACGACGAAGCGATGGGACGTGTTGCGACAATCGCATCGAGTGTTGCCCTGATTCAGCACGACAACTTGCTGGACGTACAGAACTTCTTTGAACGCGACGGCATTCGCATCATGATGATGGAGTGGGTCGACGGCTACGATTTGCGTCAACTAGCAGCCCCGCGTTGCCTGGACTTACTACGCGATGTCGTACCGGCACGGCGGTGGGATTACATCAACGAAGTGATCATTACCGACGGACCGCAACAGTCGCGGTTCAAACCGGGTGTCGCGGTTGCAATCGTTCGCGAGTGTCTGGCGGCACTAGCGGCCCTGCACCGCGAGGGCATTGTGCATGGCGATGTGAAGCCCGCAAATATCATGCTGAAACGATCCGGTCATGCGAAGTTGATCGATATGGGATCGGCATTCAATTACAAGGATCCGCCTCGCGATCGTGAGTGCACACCGCTGTATGCTGCTCCGGAAGTATTGGAGAATTACGAAGCGACGCCACGCAGTGACTTGGCCAGTTTGGGTTACGTCTTGATCGAACTGTTGAGCGGGCAAAATATTTTTGCCGGACAGGAGAAACTACGTGACCTGTTGAAAGCGAAACGCGAGTTGCCGTCGAAGTTGTTCGGCATGCTGCCCGACGAATTGGTCGCCAATGAGTTGCTGATGAATTTCTTGTTGGGACTGATCGCACCGGATCCGAATCGGCGTTTTCCGACGGCCGATGCGGCCGAGCACGTCGATCAGGGAGCGGCGGCATTTCATCGCCAATTGGTCATGAGTGACATGGCGACGGAATACTCCAACGACATTCGTCTGTGGCTGGAAGAACTGCGTCAGTTAGAAACGTTTGAATGAACGATGCACATCTAACGACGGCGATCGAAGCGGCGCGAGCCGGGGCGGCGGAATTGATGTCCCGCCGCGATAGTCGTGTGGTCAGCGAAAAAGCGCCCAAAGATTTGGTCACCGACGCGGATCTGGCGTCACAAGAGGCGATCCGCGATCTGCTGTCATCTGCCTATCCGCAGTATGCGTTTGTGGGCGAGGAAGAAGGCGAGAATGATCCGCCAGAGTCGGTGCGGCGTGGTGATGCTGACGCACCGCCATGTTGGGTCGTGGATCCGTTGGACGGTACGATTAATTTCGTCCATCGCTTGCAAAGTTTTGCCGTTTCGATCGGATTGTACGCGGCGGGGAAAATGCGGTTGGGTGTGATCTATGACCCTGTTGCCAATGAAATGTTTTCTGCCTTGGATGGTCACGGTGCATCGGTCAATGGACGGCCAATGAAAGTGAGCGATTGCGACGACTTGTCCAACGGTTTGATCGCTTGCAGTTTTCCGGCCGGTGTAAAAAAGGATGCTCCGGAGGTGGAGAGATTTGTGAGCGTTTTGGAGTGCTGTCGATCGCTCCGCAGGCTCGGGTCTTGTGCACTGAATATGTGTTACGTCGCCGATGGCCGATTGGACGCGTACTGGGCGACGAACGTTGCTGCGTGGGATTCCGCGGCCGGAACCGTGATTGCTCGTGAGGCCGGCGCAGTATTGACCGCGTATGATGGGTCACCGATGGATGATTGGAATCCAAGATTTTGCGTTGCCTGTAGTCCGCCCGTGCATCAACGCATCGTTGGGTTACTGTCCAAGGTTTAATTGGGCACCGTCTCGAAGAGTCAAATTGGCGGAAAAGGGGCTGCCCCCTTTTTCGACGCCGACTGGTTTATCAGATAGTCTAGCCCAGCGAGTGGAGCGTCTCGGCGAAAAGGATCACGCAACTGTCGACGCCTTCGCCTGATCGGAACCGACAAGGAGAACGACCATGCAGTTTGATCCCGACGATATGTCGGTGCGAGATATCTATGGTTGGATGGTGGGGTTAATTACGCCACGACCCATCGCATGGGTATCAACTTTGTCCATCGATGGGATCGCGAACCTAGCTCCGTTCAGCTTCTTTAATGGCGTCGGTGGCAATCCGCCAACGATTGTTTTTTGCCCCGCGAACAATCGCGAGGGGCGACCCAAGGATACCTTGGCGAACATTCAGCGAACGGGTCAATTCGCGGTCAACTTGGTAACCGCGGCGGACGTCGAAGCGATGAATCTGACGTCTGCCGATTTTGCGGCTGACGAAGACGAGTTTGCGCTGGCATCGATCGCCAAGGCACCGTGCGATCGAATTGACGTCCCCAGAGTTGCTCAGGCAGCCGCAACGTTGGAGTGCCAACTTCATTCGGCGATTCAGCTGGGCACAGGACCGGGCGGAGCCAACTTGGTGATTGGCCGTGTCGTTTACCTGCATGTTAGTGACGCGGTCGTTGACGAAACGGGTCGTTTACGCGCAGACAAGTTGGACACGATCGGACGGATGGGCGGTGCGCAGTATGTTCGCACCTCCGACCGATTTGAAATGCCACGACCGAAACGACCGACCGTTTAGCCGCGGCTGATTCCCGGCGGCCGCAGGCCGCTTTGAGACGCGAATCGATTGTCCACTAGAAGTTGTACTTCGGGTTTTCGGGGTCGAAGTCGGAGTCTTTCAGTCCGACATTGATCTTCAAGTTCATGTAGTTGTACTCTTCGATCACTTCCAGCGGTGCGTTCTTGCTTCGCGGCCAATCATAGGCGATGTAGCGAATGGGGACGTTCAGAGCATCGTCGATAAACACTTGAGCTTGATAAAACTCAGAACCTGGAAACTTCGTCGGCTGCGTGACTTCCAGAACCGTGCAGACGCGATCCTTGACCCGAGCGTTGTGACGGAAATCGCACTCGACGTCGGCGTGTTGCATGGCCTTTTCGCCACGCTCGATCAGCTTGACCATCAAATTCTCGACACCGACCTCGGTCATTGGGTAACGTTGTCCACGCATTGCCAACATGCTGTCAGGTTTGACGCGGACGGTCGGCAGGTACCTGCCTTTGAATCCGCCTTCGTGGGCGATGATGTTGCCGTTGTTTTGGCCTTCGACGTAGATGACTTCCCGTCCCTTGATCGCCGTGGGTTTCAGGAAGTTCAGATAGACGCTCAGCGGCTGGACGATCTTTCCATTGACGACCTTGCGATTGCGAACCTTGGCAGCAATGTATTGATGGCTGCCCAGCGTTCCATCGACACGTTCGCGAATCACCATCAGTGCGGTGTAGTCGTTGACGTTGGCACGACAGGTTTGCAGGCCGCGTCGAGCGATGTCCAGTGCGCGATCGAGCGGGTTTTCGTTCGCGGCCGCTGGCGCCAGGCTGGCGGCGTTGGCAACGCGGTGGACGGGTTCGACCAACTCCGAAGGATCGGCGGCGTAGGAGACGGTTGGGATCGCGACTGTTGCGGTCAGCGTTCCGAGTGTTGCGATAAATCGACGACGAGCAAGTTTCATTTGACTTCCTTGTGGACAGCCGGCGGCACCCATGCCGCTCGTATGGTCTCTTATCGCCGGTGAGGGCTAGCAAAATAAAGAGATCATTTTTTGGCTGTTTGGATCAGTCCAACCGTTGCATCCCGAATCGTACTTTTGCATGTCCACAGCGACGGGGTCGGCCAGACAGTTGGAGATTACAAGCCACTCTGACAGCATCGCCAGACCAATCTTGCTCGGCGAATTACGGTCGTTTTTGTACCCCTGCGGGGCGGCAATGAGCTCTGGTGCAAGACTCCACCGCGTCGCATCGCCCCGCCCCGACCGCTGCATCACGGCTAACTGCGTTGCCCCTGACAATGCGTCGCCCTGGCAATTCCGTCGCAATCGTAACGGACATCACAAATGGTTCGTTGATTACCATCCTCGTCGAACTCAGTGCTGACGCTTACGATAGGGCGCGCCGGAACGCTTCAAACACGTTCGTATTCGCACCGCCATACGCACTTCCACGATTTAAATCCTTACGATGAACGCTTCACAGCACGGTCGCCGCTCCGAACCACTTCCCGAGCCATCGGTTGTCCCTGTCAACGGTTGGCATTGTGGTCACTATTTTTATCAGTTTCGCCGCGAGTCGATTTCGCAGAAGCTCACGGGTGATTGCCAAGAGCAGTTTCGTCGCGCTTTGGATCCGGATCAAGAAAACCCGCCGGCGCGATTGGCGTCGTATTGGACAAGCGGACATCGGGCCGATTTTGGCGTGATGGTGATGGATCCAGATCCAGGCAAAGTCGATTCGGTGCACCAAGCAATCATGGCACCTGGACTGGGACAGTTCGTTCAGCCGGCGTGGTCGTTTGTCTCGATGAGCGAAGTGAGTGAATACGTGCCCACGATCGAGCGGTTCAAAGCACGATTGATTGCCGGAGGCGAACAGCCCGATTCGGAGGAATTGGCTGCAAAGGTTGCCGCCTACGAACGTCGACTGCCGATGATGAACGAGCAACGGTTGCGGCCGGAGATTCCACAATGGCCAGCGGCATGTTTTTACCCGATGAACAAAAGCCGCGTTGTTGGTGCGAATTGGTTCAGCGAGCCGTTTAGTCGACGCAACTCGATGATGGCCGAGCATGCCCAGAGTGGGATTGCGTTTGCCGGCAAGGTCACGCAGCTGATCTCGGTCGGTGTCGGTCTGGACGACTGGGAGTGGATGGTGACGCTGTGGGGACGCAATCCCGAGTACTTAAAAGAGATCGTCTACAAGATGCGATTTGACCAGGCGAGTGCCAAGTACGCGGAGTTTGGCCCGTTCTATGTTGGATACCGGGCGGACGCTGACGAAATATTGCAGCATTGTCGTCTCGCGTGATCCATTTCGCCACGCGATGGCGTCTTTCGATGGCGTCCTTGCGTATTCAATGCCGAACGATTCAGACGCTGAACGTTTCACCGGTGATTCGCTGGTAGGCTTCGGCATACTTGGCTGCCGTTTGCTCGATCACGTCGCCGGGTAATTTGGGCGGATCACTTTGTTTGTCCCAACCGCATTGCGAGAGCCATTCGCGAACAAATTGTTTGTCGAAGGAGGGTTGCGCTTTGCCGGGAGCATATTGGTCGGCTGACCAAAATCGTGAACTGTCGGGCGTCAGTACCTCGTCAACCAAAATCAACCTGTCATCGACCAACCCAAATTCAAATTTGGTGTCGGCGATCAAGATCCCGCGTGAAGCCGCGTAGTCGGCGGCGGACTGGTAGATTTGCAAACTTTCATCTCGCAGTTTCAAAGCCAGCTGATTGCCCAGATCGGCGATCATGCGACCGATAGTCACATTCTCATCGTGACCTTCTTCGGCCTTGGTCGCGGGGGTGAAGATTGATTTGGGCAATCTGTCGCACTGGACCAGTCCTGGGGGGAGTTTATTTCCGCAGATTTCACCGGTTTGTTGGTATTCTCGCAGACCGCTTCCTTCTAAGTAGCCGCGGACGACACATTCAAAAGGAATGACTTGGGCTTTGTCGACAACCATCACACGACCTTGTAATGGCTGAGTATCAAATTGTGCGGTCAGATTTTCAGGAACATCGGTCGAGCGAAGATGGTTTTGGACGTCCAGACGGTCGAACCAGAATCGACTCATTGCAGTAAGCAATCGTCCTTTATCCGGGATACCGCTGGGCAGAATGAAATCGAACGCACTGATACGGTCGGTGCTAACGATCAGAAGCGAATCGCCCAAGTCATAGACGTCGCGGACTTTGCCGCGTCTTTGCGGCAGGGGCAACTTGGTTGCCAATAAAGCACCGGCATCATCGAATTCATACATCGTATCAGTAGCGGTTGGCGTATTGTTCATCGCCCTACTTTGGCAAACCAAGCGGAACTGGGCAACCGAGCAAAGAATCCCTGCTGTTTCGCTGGACTTTGGTCGTGGAATGACGCGTCAGGGCCGCAAGCGGTCGCGAACCGTCGTCAGAGGGACTATGATACGCGCCTTCGTTTGTTGTGCGTTGGCAGTGGCGATTGTGTTCCGCTGTCGTGCGTGGGTGCATGTCATTTTCTTGATTGGTAGGTCGGTTCGTCGCCATGGGGCAGTTCCTTTTCGATGTGCCCGACGAATCGAGTGAATTCATCCAGCAATCCCTCTGGAAAGATGCGTACGTTTGCGGCATCGAAGGTATTCCCTGGCAATCCAGTAGCCAATTCGACGGCTCGCGTCTGACGATCACACGCAGTATCGAATCGTCCGGCAAACTTTTGATGGCCTGTCCGATCAAGGGGATCGGCTACCGGACACTGAGTACCTGTAGTCTGCGGCCAGTCGCCGAACCCCATTTGCTACCTTTGGAACTCGCGCGCGGCAGTTGTCATCGGGCTCGGTCGCAGTCGGACACGTGGCAGCGGGCCGGGCTGACGCTTAGTCAGAAATTTCTGGATCTGGTCGACCAAGGCACCGAGCTATTTTTGGATGCCGCGCAACGCCGCGCCGACCCGGAGGCTGCCGCGGTCTCCTCGTTGGAGGCGATCACCATTCTGGAAGAAGCGATCATGGACTTGGGCGAATCATACGCCGTCCAATCAATTGCGTTTCGGAAACAGCGTGAACCACAAATTGGAACGTTATTGGCCGGTACGATCGTGCCGCCCTCGCCAACCGATCCTGCCAATTCGGCCAAATTTCGCGAGGCGTTCAATTCTGCTGCGGTTCGACTGAGTTGGGCGAATATCGAAACCGATGCGGGGCGTTACGACTACGAACAAGCAGAGCAAAGTGTGCGCTGGTGCGTCGATAACGGGCTACGAGTGATCGGTGGGCCGCTGATCGATTTTCGTGACAAGTTGATGCCCCATTGGTTGTACTTGCTCGAGGACAACTTTGACAATTTTTTGTCCGCGGTGGTCGACTTTGTCGAAAAGACGGTGGTCAAGTTTCGCGGCTCGGTCCAGCTTTGGAATTGTGCCGCATCGTTGAACACTCCCGGGCCGCTTGATCTGAGTGACGAGCAAGTCATGCGACTTGCGCTGGGGGTCTTGCAAACGGTTCGACGAATTGATCCCAATACTCCGACCATCGTTACGTTTGACCAACCTTACGGAGAGTATTTGTCCAAGCACCGCGACGGGATCTCGCCGTTGCACTTTGCCGATGCTTTGGCACGCAGCGGGTTGGGTATGGCGGGTCTTGGGTTGGATTTTCGGATGAATTATTCGAGCCATTCCACGTTGCCCCGTTCGGCTGTCGATTTTGGACAGATGATTGATCGCTGGGCGACACTCGGGATGCCGCTCTTGGTCCAGCTATCCGTGCCAGGCCAGATCGGCGCTGACGCTGACGCGATCGCGCCGACAGAGGTCTTGCGTATGGATTCAATGACAACGGACCCCGCGTCGGATCAGTTGCGGTTAGCCGCTCCGCTAATCCGAACGCTGTTAGCCAAGCACATTGTCCATGGCATCGTGTGGGACGGTTGGTCCGACGCCGAGCCACATGTGCAAAGTCATTCGGGCGTGATCAATGCCAAGGGACAACCTCGGCCATTGCTGGAATACCTCAGTCGTGTTCGCCGCGAGTTTCTCGCTTAGCGGCACCGCCTGCTAAACTGCCCAGCGGAGGGACCCCACCGCAACATGCCGGTGCAGCGAGAGCGTCAGGTGCAGCGAGAGCGTCAGGTGCAGCGAGACCGATTGGTGCAGCGAAAGCGTCTGGGGGCCACGAAGTTGTCCACATGCCTGGGTGCAACGATATTGCTCGGTGTGTTCTGGTCGCAGCTCCAGTTGGTAAAATCAACGATCCCCATCGAAGTTCGATTGTGAATGCGTTGAATTCACTTGTGATAATTGAGTAACCATTATGTCATTGATTGCGCAAACCTGCTCTGCCCGCCACTTCGTCCTGTTGGCAGGCTGGTTGATCGCGGCCCATCCGATTGCGGTGATTGGTCAAGATCGAATTGAACCTCTGGGCGAGGTGACGAAAGTTGCCGGCGGCTTTGGATTTACCGAAGGCCCCGCCTGGGACCCTAGCGATGGTTCGCTTTATTTCAGTGACATACCCAATGAAACGATTTACCGGATCGACAAGAGTGGGGACTTGTCCAAGTTCACGCAATCATCTCGTCACACCAATGGGATGCTGATCACCGCCAGCGGACGTTTGTTGGCGTGTCAGATGGATGGTCAGGTTGTGGCGTACGACACGACGACGGCAGAGTTCACGGTATTGGCCGACAAATATGACGGCAAACGTTTCAATGCGCCAAACGATCTGGTGATCGACTCCTCGGGCGGAATCTATTTTACGGACCCTCTGTTTCGCGCCCCGACGCCACTGCCGCAAGAGATTCAGGCGGTTTATTACATTAGCGCCGCAGGCGATGTGTCACGAGTCACCGACGCGATCGCGGCACCCAATGGGATTGGGTTGTCACCCGATGGTAAGCGGTTGTACGTATGCCCGTCACGTCAGAGTGAAATGCTTGTTTATGATGTCGAATCAGCGGGCAAGCTTTCCAACGGGCGGACGTTCTGCAAAGTGACTCAACCAGAGGGCAAGACGGATACCGGCGCCGACGGGATTGTGCTGGATATCCAAGGCAACGTTTACATCACAACCCATATGGGCGTGGAGATTTTTTCGCCTCGGGGAACCAGTGTCGGCCTGGTGAAATTTCCGGAGCAACCTGCCAACGTTACGCTCGGTGATGCCGACGGCAAGACGATGTATGTCACCGCGCGAACAGGTCTTTACAAAGTGTCGATGCCGATCGCCGGACTGAAACCCAATTGATGATGTGCGACGGTGATTGCATGTCCGCGGTCCACGGCCACAGAGGCCGTTGATTACCAGTCAGGCGGTGGATCGGGTTGCTGCCAAATGCTCATTCCGCCATCGACCAAGAGAGTTTGGCCGTGAATGTGCGATGCAGCGTCGGACAATAAAAACACGGCCGCACCACCGCAGACTTCCGGTCCTGGTACTTGACCATTGGGTGTATGGAGTTTCATCCACTGATCCAATTTCGCATTTTGGTTCAGCACATCGGTCAGTGGTGTCCGTACGAGCCCCGGTGCCATGGCATTGACACGAATTTGATGCGGTGCCAAGGACACACAAAGTGATTTGACCATGGCAGCAACGGCGCCTTTGCTGGTGTCGTAGGCGGTGTGATCGGGTTCGGCCAAAAATCCATTGATGGATCCCGTGAACAGAACGCGGCCGGCAGTTTGTGAATCGATCCAGCGACGCGCCATCGCCTGTGTCAAAAAATATCCGGACGTCACATTCAAGTGAATGGTCGTCAGATACCTGTCGAAATCCATTTCCAAGAATGGTTTGTCAATATACGTACCGGCATTGTTGACCAGCAGGTCGATGCCAGGCAATTTTTCGTCGGCCTGTTGAATCAGCTCGGGCAGAAATTCGGCGGGTGGTTTGGAGAGATCGGTTGTGACGAGATCGGTTTGGACGCCGAGGCTGCGACATTGCGCGAGTGTCTGCTGCGCGTGTTTGTCATCGGCGAGTCCTACCAGCAAAACGTCGCTGCCGGCTTTGGCAAGTGCAACGGCGATCGCAGCGCCGACACCCTGTGTGCCGCCGGTGACCATTGCACGGTGGCCAGTCAAGTCAAACGGATGGTCTGTGTGCGTGCTCATAAGAACGCGGGCTCATCATGTCACGGGGCGATCTTGGTGACCTATTTCAACGGAGGTCGCGGGTCGTTGTGATAGGCTTCTGCGTCGGCCTTGGCCGTTTCGGGATCGAATCGATCTTGATAAACAATGACGCGGTAATTCAATCGCATCTGTTTGCCGTCTACCAGCACGATTCCATCGCGCTTCTTGCCGCCCGTGAAATGACTGATCCCGAATGGGTTCGCGGCGAACAGTCCATAGGTTCGCACATGCCACCGAGTCGGAAATCCGAAGCTACTGGGGTGGTTGTGTATCGTGATGCCGACCAAGTCGTTGTCGATTGGTCCAGAATAGTCGACCCAAGGGGATGGCTTTCCCCAAGCATCCTTGTCTGTTTTTAGATCGACGTTGGTGATCACGCCCCCTTTTTTAGCGTCCACTTTCATGGTCGCGGCGACCCGCATCCCAAACGTTCCCTCTTTGGTATCGCCAAAATTGACGTTACCGTCGGTCGCCTTGAGCAAAAAATCACAATCGATAATGTGACGTTGACCGTCGACACGAAATTCGAAACGTCGCACATCCGCGAGGACGCGTTTTCCGTCGGGTCCAATCCAATCATTCTGAGTCGTCACCACGGCAGAGCCGTTATCTGTAATTTTCGTCTCGCCGCTGCGATGAACAATTTTGCCGCAGCCTTCGTCGTCCAACCAAAAATCAATTCCATTGACGTCTCCGTGTGTGAGCCACATCGATCGATGGTGATCGTGGTCACCGCGTTCGATGCCGACATCTTTTTTCATCGGAAAGTTGCGCGTCATGGGGTGACCGCCGGGGCCATAGATGGGGTAGACAATCGGTTTGCCGCCGCTGTCCAGGATGTATCCAGCAAAAAGTTTGTCGCCGCGGTAGATGTTCCAGCCAGACGGTTCATCGGCTTTTTCGACGCGCAGAGTCGTCGCAGCGGGCGATTGTGCCAGGGCATCGCTGCCGACGATCGTAAAGACGACCGAAAGGAAGCCTGCGAACGTCCAAAGGGCCAACCACGAACCGATAGCGCGGTCGAGACCATTTCGGAATTTACCCGTCAGAGTTCTGTGGGACGCTGGTGCGTGACTGGCGGGTGCGTTACCGGATAGAGCAATATTGGGTACGGTCATGGATGGATTCAGTGGTAAAGGTGGTTTCGTTTCGCAGCCCACGGGGCGTGGCACGGTAGCCGATGGCGAGATCAGCAGTCGCGGGTGGGAGGCAGTATTGAGTCGCTCGGATTTGTAAGGGCAAAAACCGGCGGATTGTTGGCCCTCGGATGCGAGAATCGGTCGCAATAGAATGCCAGGATCGACTATCATAGTGGCAGGGTTGCCAGCGCGATGCGAGCCCTCTTTCTGGATCCTTTTTCGCAACCTCCACCTTGTGAGGGTGAAATGACGCCTCCGTTGAATTGGCCACGGTTCTCTCTTCGGTTTCTACTGTTGGTTCTCTTTGTCGGAGTGTTGGTAATGCCCACTCCGGCGATGGCACAGGCCAGGAAAAAGAAGCCTGCGCCCAAGCCGGTAAAAATTCGCTTGCCTGAAAGTGTGCGTCAAAAGACAAAGGTCAAGATGAACGTGGTGCCCGTGGCACCTGGCTCGCGTAGTACCATTCGATCGATAGCGGGTCGGATCGATGGTTTGGTGGAATCGAAGTTGATTTCGGAAGGCGAGACACCCAATGACTTGGCGAGCGACGAAGTTTTTCTGCGCCGCGTTTACTTGGACGTCGCCGGTCGCATTCCGACCTTGCAAGAAGCACGCGAGTTTTTGGATTCGCAAGACTCGGATCGTCGCGAAAAACTGATTGACGATCTGTTGGGTAGTCCCGACTACGTCAGCAATCTCTACAATTTCTGGGCAGACACGCTACGACTGGTCGAACGCCCCAGCAACAACATTATTGGCGATCCGTTTTTGGGATACGTCAAGGAGTCCATTCGTACCAACCAGCGGTACGACAAGTGGGTCTACGAAATGTTAACGGCCACCGGAAAGACCTGGGAGAATCCAGCGGTCGGTTTTCAACTGCGTGATGATGGCATGCCGCTGCCTTACATTGACAACACCGTTCGTGTTTTTCTGGGAACGCAAGTCGGCTGCGCCCAGTGCCACGACCATCCCTTTGACCAGTGGACGCAGTATCAGTTTTACGAACTGGCGGCGTTCACCAATGGGACTCGCACACGAATCGCCAAGGGTGATCCTGGGTTCACGAAATCCAACCCTGCCAACGACTTGATCAACGAAGGCCGGAAGCTTTACGAAAACGGGAGGATCCCTGGCAACATTCAACGGGTCATCCGGGCCAATTCGTATCGCGTCGACGAGTCCAATCGGCCGATGAGGCTGCCGCACGACTACGCTTACGAAGACGCCAAGCCGAACGAAGTGGTCGAGCCCGCCGTGCTGTGGGGCGAAGTTCCCACGTCCGCACGAAAGAGCAGTCGTCGCGAGCAATTTGCCGCCTGGGTCACCAGTCCCGACAATCCTCGGTTCAGCAAGACAGTCGTTAACCGGTACTGGAAGCGACTGACGGGTGTGGGTTTGGTCGAGCCGATCGACGATTTTCGTGACGAGCATCCGTGTGTCAATGAACCATTGATGGACTACTTGACCCGGGAGTTCGTACGCAGCGATTTCAATCTAAAGGAGCTGATGCGAGCGATTCTGTACAGTGACACCTATCAACGTGAATCGTCCGACTACAGCTTGACGAGCGGAGAACCGTATTACTTTCAGGGACCCACGGTACGGCGTATGACAGCAGAGCAGGTTTGGGATTCTCTGCTGACAATGGCGGTACATAACCCCTGGCCGTTCCAGCGACCGTTGGCAAAGGATTTTGCGCCCGTCGTCGATTTGGACTTCAGCACCGCAACGTTCGCGACGGCCAGACAGAAGGCCGAGCAATTTGCTGAATCGTATGACACGGGAGCCCACCGGCGAATGATGAATAAGCATTCGTACCAAGGAAATGTGCTGTGTCGTGCAAGTGAAATTCCCACCCCGGTCCCCGCCGATCACTTTCTCCGTCAGTTCGGCCAAGGCGACCGAGAGACGATCAATGGTTCCCAGCAAGACGCCACGGTTCCGCAGATCTTGGCCATGTTCAATGGGCCGATCACCCACGTGATGCTCGAGCCCGGGTCGGCAATCGTCGATAATGTGTTGGGCATCGACAAGGTGAAGGATCGAATTGACGCCATTTTCTTGAGTGTGCTTTCGCGATATCCCAACCCAAAAGACCGTGTTGTTGCCGCCGCCGAGCTGTCGCAGCAGAAAAACGATAACGTCGGCTATGGCAACATCATTTGGGCGTTGCTGAATACTCGCGAATTCTTGTTCGTTCAATAAGCGGCCTGGTCCGCGTTTTAAGTATCCGTATTTCGAGTCCCGTCGAAGAGAGTTCCCATGACACGTCCCGAATTCAGCACCGAAGATCGCCGTTCGTTCATGAAGGCGGCTGCCAAGCAATGCCTGGGCGTCTCGTTCGCCGGCGCCGTTGGTTCGCAGGCTCTCTTTGGCGATGAGCCCAATGGCAATGCGCCTCCCGGAAAGGCCAAGCACATCATCTATCTTTTTATGGAAGGAGCGATGACGCATTTGGATACGTTCGATCCAAAGGTGGGTGTGGAAGAAGCGGGCGAAACCAAACCGATTCAAACGCGTGTACCGGGCCTGATGTTTGGCGATCGGTTTCCCAAACTGGCTTATCTGGCCGGCGCGATCGCGGTGGTCCGTTCGTTGAGCACCGAAACCGGGGCTCACGATAAGGGTCAGTATCTAATGCGGACGGCCTACAAAAAGTTGAACAGCATCCAGCATCCGGCGATGGGTGCATGGATGGTCGCCGAACAAGGACGGATCAATCGTAACCTGCCGGGCAATTACATCATCGGTGGCGGAAATCGACATCCAGGCGCTGGATTCCTGGAGCCTTCGCTTTCTCCGGTGCCGATCCCGAACGCGAGTGCTGGATTGCAGAACACCGAACTGCCAAAGTATTTGCCCGAAGAACTTTTCGGCCGACGTTTGACGCTCGCCAGCAAGTTCGATGAAGTGTTCCAGCGACAGCGAAAAAATCAGGAAGTCGAGGCATACAACCAGTTGTACATGGAAGCCCGGCGACTGATGGGCAGCCCGCACTTGAAAGTGTTCGATATCAAAGCTGAGCCAGCCAATGTGCAGGAAGCGTACGGTAAAAACCAATTTGGCCAAGCGTGTCTGCTGGCACGGCGACTGGTGCAAAGCGGTGCAAAGTTCATCGAAGTCAGTTACGGCAGTTGGGACATGCACCAGGGCATCTACGAAAGCCTGAATGACAAAGCGAATGTTGTCGACACAGGACTGAGTAGCCTGCTGCGTGATTTGCACGCCAATGGATTGTTGAAAGATACTCTGATTGTGCTGACAACCGAGTTCGGTCGAAAACCAAAGTTGAATGTCAATGCGGGTCGCGATCACCACCCCGGAGCCTTCTGTAGCCTTTTGATGGGGGCTGGAATCAAGGGCGGTCAGGCCTATGGCGAATCAGACAAGACGGGATTCTCGGTGGCCAAAGATCACGTGTCGGTCTCCGATTTCAATCGCACGATCGCGGCGGCGGCCGGTCTGCCGCTGGATCAAGAACGCTTCGCACCCAATGGTCGACCCTTCAAGATCGGCGGTAACGGCGACCCGATCGCGGCCCTGTTGGCGTAATCAACGTTTCCCGCGGCGGACTGTTGTTGTGTTTGGTCGGTGGATCCAGACATGATCCTCGCGAACACTTCGAACGAGGGTGCAAGTTCGTCGTAGGCCAGTGGTCGTAGGCCAGGACCCAGGGCTTTAAG
>JABDKS010000326.1 GCA_013002105.1 Pirellulaceae bacterium
GACGAGTTCCGATCAAACCGTCAGAATCTACGCTGTCGTATTGAGCCTCGGCGTCGTCTGCAGTCTCGCGATTGTGACGGTCTATGAAGTGACGCGTCCGATCATCGAGCGCAACAAGATCGCATTGCGCCAGAACGCCATTGGGGATGTGCTTCCCCGCGCCACGACGGTCGCAACGTACCGTCTTGATGACGCCACCGGTCAGTTTCAACCGACATCGACCGACACAACAAGCTCGGATTTCGTCTACGCTGGTTTCGATCGGCACGGAGAACTCGTCGGCTTGGCGATCGAGACTCGAGGCATGGGATACCAGGACTTCATCGGGTTGCTGTACGGATACTCGCTTGACGAACAAGCCATCATCGGCGTGCGGGTTTTGGAGAGTCGTGAAACGCCTGGGCTTGGTGATCGCGTTGAAACTGACGCGGATTTCTCGAGCAACTTTCGTCGATTGGGTGTCGGGCTGAACTCCGATGGGACGCAACTGGCGCATCCGATCGAGTATGTCAAACAGGGAAAGAAAACGGCCAATTGGCAGATTGACGGGATCACGGGAGCAACGATTTCATCGCGAGCGGTTGTGGAGATGCTGCGTGACAGCACGGCTTACTGGATTCCTCGTGTCTACCGGCGCAGGACCGATTTCGCCCACCCGCAAAGCAAGGAGCAATGATGGCAGTCGGACTGGACGACAACTCACACTTGAGTACCGACGATTTCATCAACGGGATTTGGAAACAGAATCCGGTGTTTGTGCAGGTGCTCGGCATGTGTCCGGTGCTCGCGGTCTCCAACACTGCAATCAATGCTCTGGCGATGGGCTTGGCGACCGCCTTCGTGTTACTGATGTCCAATGTCGTCGTCTCCTTTTTGCGTCGCCATGTACCCAGTCAAGTTCGCAGCGTGACATACATTCTTGTGATCGCCACGTTTGTCACAATCGTCGACTACGTGATCCAGGCGATTAGCTTGGAACTGCACAAGTCATTGGGCGCCTTCGTCTCGCTGATCGTCGTCAACTGCCTGATTCTCGGTCGCGCCGAGGCATTCGCGTCGAAGCACGGAGTTGCTCGCTCAGCACTGGACGCACTGGGAATGGGGGTTGGGTTTACCTTGGCACTGCTATTATTGGGCGGAGTCCGCGAGCTACTGGGAAACGGCAGCGTGTTTGGAATGCAGATTCTCGGCCAGCAGTATCAACCGTGGACGGTAATGATGTTACCACCTGGAGGTTTCTTCACCCTCGCGGCGTGGCTGTTACTGTTCAATTGGTGGCAGCAGCGGCGCACCAGGCGCGAAACCAACGGGGAGACGATGTAATGGCCGAAGCATCTCTATGGTCGATCTTTATCAACGCCTGTTTGGTCAACAACTTTGTGCTGGCCTATTTCCTCGGCATTTGCCCCTTTCTCGGCGTCTCGGCGCAGCGCGGCACGGCCTTGCGGATGGGCGGGGCAGTCACCTTCGTGATGTTGGTCAGCTCGATTGCCGCGTATGGAATGCACGCTGTGCTGGTGGTCGTGGATGCACCCTACTTGCAACTGATTTCATTCATTGCGGTGATCGCATCGACCGTCCAACTGGTCGAAATGTTCATCAAGAAAGTCAGCCCGACCCTGTTTCGATCTCTGGGAATTTTCCTACCGCTGATCACGACTAATTGCGCTATCCTTGCGGTGGCCTTGTTTCAGACCAACAGGGGCTACGGCTTTGTTCAGTCGGTTGTGTATGCAATCGGCGCCGGTGTGGGATTCACGTTGGCGCTGGTACTGATGGCTGGGCTGCGCGAGAAACTTGAACTGGCGCAAACACCAGAGATCGTCAAAGGGACGGCGCTGACCCTCGTGCTAGCCGGACTGTTGTCAATTTGTTTCATGGGTTTTGCGGGATTGTTTAGTTGAAATGATAGTCGCATTCATTAAGGCAGTGATCGGCATTTCCGCGATACTTGGCGGATGGCTGGCAGTGCAAAGGGCTTGGCGCTATGTCACCGGTGCCGGGCCTGACGAAGACGCATTGGCTGGGCGACTTGGCTGTCAAGGTTGCGATTGTTGGTCGCGGTGCAAAGGCGACGACGAAAAGAGGTCAGAAACGAATATCTGTTAAGTCCGATTGATCGAGAGCGAAAAAATGCAATTACAAGACTATGACACACAGACACGTTACCAAGCCAAGGTGCTGAGCAGTGAAAGGATCACTGCGGCGAAATCGAAGGAAGAAGTTCGGGATATCTTGATCCAGGTCGAAGGTCAGGATTTTGACGCACAGGTCGGACAAAACATTGGCGTGCTAGCTCCGGGCCAGAAGGAGATCGGCCAGGAACATCATTTCCGACTTTACAGCGTCGCCGATCTGCCGCAAGTCACAACCGACGGTCACCAACAGCTCAGCATCTGCGTGCGTCGGTGCAGCTATATCGACGAGTTCAGCGGCGAGGAGTATCCGGGTGTCGCATCGAACTATTTATGCGATCTGCGCCCCGGAGAGACGCTGACGGTAACGGGCCCCTACGGGCAGGCTTTCGAGGTCCCCAAAGATCACGACGCGACGCTGATTTTGATTTGCGCCGGCACCGGGATCGCACCATTTCGCGCTTTTGTAAAACACATCTATGCGCACCAACCTGATTTCAAAGGCCGAGTGTGGCTATTCCACGGAGGGCAAACGGGAGTCGATCTGCTGTATCGGAACGAACAGAAGGACGACTTCGCATTGTACTACGACCATGACACGTTCGAAGCCATTGACGCGCTCAGCAAGCGTCCCGGTTGGTCTGACGACAGCGGTTGGGAGACCGCGATCCATGCTCGCGGTGAAGAACTATGTAAGTTTCTGTCAGACCCCAAAACCTACGTGTACGTCGCCGGGCTGGAAAAAATCCGCAACGAATTGGACGACGTCTTGGCCGAGGTCGCCGGTTCAAACCAAACATGGTTCCGCTGGAAAGCCGATCTGGAGGCCGAACAGCGTTGGATCGAACTGCTCTACTGAAATTCAAAAGTACGACCTACGCAACCGCCAACTCGCACCCCCGACCGCCCACTAGGTTCTATCGCGGCAAGCGCTTTCCAACGCTCGGCAGCAAATTTGAATTAGTCTACCGTGACGCCGTTTTGGGCAAAGATTTCACGGGCCCGAGCGATCTGCTCTGGCGTTGGTGTCGGCGTCGCATCGAGCTGAAACCGTCTCCCAAGCTGCGCGTACTTGTGCCGTGCCAACTTGTGAAAGGGCAACAGTTGAACTCGCTGGACATTGGTCAGCGTGGCAACAAATCGGGCAAGGCCGTCTATGTTTGCATCGTCATCGGTCAGTCCCGGCACCAGCACAAACCGCACCCAGACTGGGATTCCTCGCTGCTCCAGACGGCGAGCGAACGCAAGTGTGCTGTCAATCGGGACACCCGTCACGTGTTTGTAAGTCGCGGGCTCCCAACTCTTGATATCCAACAACACGAGATCGGTATGATCGAGCAACAAGCTGGGAACGACGTCGCCGCGAAAACCGGAGGTATCCAGTGTCGTGTGCAATCCGGATTGATTTGCCCCGGCAAACAGAGCGGCGACGAAATCGGCTTGTAGCAATGGCTCCCCACCGCTGACAGTGAGTCCGCCATCACGGATGAAACTTCGGTATCGCAATACATCCCGAAGCACTTCACCGACCGTCTTGGTATTCCCGCGAGGCTTGCCTTGAGCATCCGGATTGTGACAGTACATGCAGCGTAGCGGACACCCGCTCAGAAACAGAACGTATCGCAGTCCCGGTCCATCGACTGTCCCGCATGTTTCAACGGAGTGAATGTGGCCAATCGTCTCTTCGTCACCCTGTTGGATGCCTGCGCCAGAAAGGGCTGTCAGATTTCCGCACGCATCACAGGTCGAGCTATCGGCGGCGTTTTCCATGACCCGACTCATATCACGTCATGGAATGTGCGGTCGATCACATCAAGCTGCTGCTCTCGGGTCAACCGCACAAAGTTGACCGCGTAGCCGGAGACCCGAATCGTCAGTTGCGGGTATTTCTCCGGGTGATCCATCGCGTCGATCAGCGTTTCGCGATCGAAGACGTTGATGTTGATGTGGTGCCCATGTTCAGCAAAGTATCCGTCCAACAAATGGGCCAGGTTCGAAACGCGAGACGGAGGGTCGTTGCCGAGTGCCTTGGGGACGATCGAAAACGTGTAGGAGATGCCATCTTGGCTGTGTTCATAGGGCAACTTGGCAACCGACGCCATCGAAGCGACGGCACCATGATGATCGCGACCATGCATTGGGTTGGCCCCTGGCGCGAACGGTTCGCCGGCGCGTCGTCCGTCGGGAGTGCTTCCCGTCTTCTTGCCGTAAACCACATTGGAAGTAATCGTAAGCACCGATTGAGTTGGCTCTGATTCTCGGTAGGTTGGCTGCTGACGGAGCTTGTCCATGAATTGTTCGACAAGGCCGACGGCGATCTGATCAACGCGGTCATCATTGTTTCCAAAGGCGGGGTACTCGCCTTGTACTTCGTAGTCAACGGCCAAACCATCGTCGTTGCGGATCACCTTGACCCGGGCGTGTTTGACTGCCGACAACGAATCGGCAGCCACCGACAGACCTGCGATGCCGCAAGCCATGGTGCGATAGATCACGCGGTCGTGAAGTGCAAACAGGATGTGCTCGGGCGAGTATTTGTCATGCATGTAATGAATAATGTTGAGCGCCTTGACGTAGGTCTCCGCCAGCCAATCGAGTGTCCGATCCAGCCGGTCGACCAGATCGTCATAGTCGAGATACTCGCCCAAGAACGGATCGCTCGGCGGCGCGACCTGTGCTCCATTTTTTTCGTCGCGTCCCCCATTGATTGCGTACAGCATTGCCTTGGCAAGATTGGCCCTGGCCCCAAAGAACTGCATCTGCTTGCCGATTCGCATTGCAGAAACACAGCAGGCAATGCCGTAGTCGTCGCCCCAGCACGACCGCATCAGGTCGTCGTTCTCGTACTGGATCGAACTGGTTTCGATCGAAATTTCGCAGCAATATCGACGAAACGCTTCCGGCAAATCCCGCGACCACAATACAGTCAGGTTGGGTTCGGGCGCGGGTCCCAAGTTTCGCAGTGTGTGCAGCATTCGAAAACTGGTTCTCGTGACCAGCGGTCGTCCATCTTCACCCACTCCCCCGATACTCTCGGTGACCCAGGTGGGATCGCCGGAAAAAAGCTCGTCATAGTCTGGCGTACGGATGAAGCGTACGATCCGCATCTTCATCACCAGATGATCGATGATCTCCTGGATTTCGGATTCGGTGATGGTTCCTTCTGCCACATCTCGCTGAAAGAAAATATCAAAGAAGGTGCTGTTGCGACCAAATGACATTGCCGCGCCATTCTGCTCCTTGATCGCGGCCAGATATCCAAAGTAGGTCCATTGCACCGCTTGGCGGCCAGTTGTTGCAGGTTCGGAGATGTCGAATCCGTACGATGCGGCCATCTGCTTCAGATCTTCGAGGGCTCGGATCTGGTCTTGGATTTCCTCACGCTGACGTACCCACTGTTCGCTAAAGGGCTCGTCATCGCTCTGGGCGTGTTGGGAATGTTTGTCTTCGATTAAGCGATCGACGCCATAGAGGGCGACACGACGGTAATCGCCGATGATGCGGCCGCGGCCATAACCATCGGGCAAGCCCGTGATAACGCCTGCACGACGGGCACGTCGGATCGCAGGCGTGTAGGCATCAAAAACTCCGCCGTTATGCGTCTTACGATGCTTCATAAAGATTGCCGCCGTATCCGCATCCATTTCCCGGCCGTGTGACTGGAGCGCTTTCTGGGCAATTCGCAGTCCGCCGTAAGGCATCAAGGCACGCTTCAGCGGCGCATCGGTCTGCAGACCGACAATCTGCTCCAACTCCTTGTCAATGTATCCGGGATCGTGCGAGGCGATTCCACTGACCGTCTTGGTATCCGCATCCAGCACGCCACCGGCCTCGTGTTCCCGCTCGAGGAGTTGGCAAAGGTGCGCCCACAGACGCACGGTGCGGTCCGTTGGCGGTTCCAGAAATGCCGCATCCTCGTCGTACGGCTGGTAACACCGCTGAATGAAATCGCGGACGTTGATGGATGATTGCCAAGGACCTTTCTGGAATCCTCGCCATGCATCAAGTGGCCGATCCGCTCCCGCGGTCTCGACGGTAACATCGCTCAGTAGGGTGGCGGTGGACATTTTCGTATGATCCTCGCAAGTATGATCGAAAACACACTTATCTGCGTCGAATCTTCGGTGACCCAATGGATCACCGACCGCCTAGTGATGCGCTGCATGAAAGCCTTTTACTCTGATGCCGGCTATTTTATTCGGCACGATTGGCAACGCTAAGTTCGGAAATTCGCGAGATTGACTGCCGGTCAAATCAGAGACTTAGCACCGCGCCAGCGGCGGAATCCACACCAAACACCGATCGAAAACTTTTTTCCCAATGTGGACACCGGTGACTACCAGTAAAACCTTCTCAAGAATCAAGAAATCGCTTCCGTCGTCCAGTTCCCTGTGAGTTTGTGAGTGTATTGAACCATCCGGGGTGGCCGAAACTCTTGGCGAGTTCCGCTACGATTCATTCACATCCCAAGAAACAACAGCAACGATCAGGTCACTGTCTTATTGCGGCAAATATTCTGTAAGCGACACAAGACTGACGGCGCCACAAGGATTGATTTGACTAGACTTGGTGCCGTTGAACTCTCAGCCCGACGAGAGCATCCTGGCTTTGCTCGCTCGCCTTAAACGTGGTGCGATCACTGCCCTCAAAAGAGTTGACATCACCGTGGCAATACACGTTAGCATCGAACATCGCACGTGCTACAAATACGACCGGCCGATCCGCCTGTCCCCGCACGTTCTTCGCCTCAGGCCGGCACCGCATGCGCGGACGCCGGTCCACGACTATCGGCTGAAGATTGAACCGCCCGAGCACAAGATTTATTGGCAGCAAGATCCGTTCGGCAACCAAATCGCGAGGGTGGTTTTCCCAGAAGCGATGACGGAGTTTGTCGTCGATGTGCAATTGGTCGCCGAAATGACGGTGATCAATCCATTCGATTTTTTCGTGGAGGAGTACGCCGAGAAATATCCCTTTGACTACGACGCGTCACTGCGGCATGAACTGGCGCCCTACTTCGAACGGTTAGAAAATGGTCCGCTGTTGACCCAATGGCTCGAGGGCGTCGATCACTCGCAGCGCCGTATCGTCGACTTTCTCGTTTACGTCAACCAGCGGTTGCAACACGACATTGGTTACAACATTCGCTTGGCCCCGGGGATTCAAACATGCGAAGAAACGCTGCAACTGGGTAAGGGTTCGTGCCGCGACACCGGTTGGTTGTTGGTACAGATTCTTCGGCACGTTGGACTTGCGGCGCGGTTCGTCTCGGGCTACCTGGTGCAACTGAAACCGGACGAAGAATCACTGGACGGTCCATCAGGGACCGATCACGATTTCACTGATCTGCACGCGTGGGCTGAAGTTTACATTCCCGGTGCCGGTTGGATCGGCTTGGATCCGACGTCGGGTCTGTTTGCGGGCGAAGGACATATCCCCTTGGCCTGCACGCCCGATCCGGTCAGTGCAGCGCCCATCACCGGTGCCTCAGAGAAGTGCGAGGTCGAGTTCGATTTTCTCAACGAAGTCAAACGTGTTCACGAAGACCCGCGGGTGACCAAGCCGTATACCGATCAGCAATGGGACGCGATTGGCAAAGCTGGACGGCAAATCGACGGCGAATTGAAACGTCTCGACGTCCGGTTGACCATGGGTGGCGAACCGACCTTCGTTTCGATCGATGATATGGAGGGCAAGCAGTGGAATACCGAAGCGCTCGGCATACACAAGCGACAGCGTGCCGGCGTGCTACTAAAACGCCTCAATGGTGCCTTCGCGTCCGGCGGCTTGCTGGTCTACGGCCAAGGCAAATGGTATCCCGGTGAGCCGCTGCCGCGATGGGCACTGGGTACTTTCTGGCGCACCGATGGGATTCCGCTGTGGCGCAACGCATCGTTGTTCGCCGACGAGTCACAGCGGGGCAACATGACCGCTGCCGACGCAGAGCGTTTCGGCCAAACGGTGTCGGGCAAACTTGGAATCGAGTCGAAATTCTTGGTCGCCGCGCGGGAAGATTGGCTGTACTACATGTGGCGCGAGAGCCAGCAACCACCGGGTGTCGATACCGTTGCCATTGCCTGGGCACCGCAGTTTCGTGACGACCTCAGTCTCGCGCTCTCACGGGGATTGGACGGACCGGTGGGCTACGCATTGCCACTGAGCTGGAATTGGGGCGCGGACGGCTGGCAATCAGGCACGTGGATCTTTCCGAGGGGCGAGATGTACTTGATGCCCGGCGGCTCCCCGATGGGTCTGAGACTGCCATTGGGGCAACTGCCCTGGGCGGTCGAAGAGTACTTTCATCATGACTACGTTCCGCCCACTGCCCAGCAACCCGGCAACGCGTCATCGATCCCCATCGATGGTCCAGGCGCACCGGCTGCTGACGCAACATTGGAATCCATCGGCGCGTATTACAAACAGTTGGTGGAAGTTCCATGCACGGCATTGTGTATCGAGCCACGCGACGGTCATCTGTTCGTGTTCATGCCACGACTGGAGCAATTCGAACACTATGTGGCCTTGCTGGCCGCCGTTGAAGACACGGCGAATGAATTGAACATGCCGGTACTGATCGAGGGCTACGAGCCTCCGTCGGCTCCGCAGTTGAATTCACTCAAGGTAACGCCAGACCCTGGCGTGATCGAAGTCAATATTCATCCCGCCGACAACTGGGACGATCTCGAATCCAACACAGTGGAGCTTTACGAACAAGCGCGGTTGTCGCGCCTGGGAACCGAGAAATTCATGCTGGATGGTCGCCATACCGGTACCGGCGGAGGCAACCACGTGACCTTGGGGGGAGCTACTCCGGCTGACAGTCCATTCTTGCGCCGTCCCGATCTGCTTCGCTCGCTGATCACCTATTGGCAACATCATCCCTCGCTGTCGTACTTGTTCTCAGGTCTGTTCATTGGTCCGACTTCGCAAGCCCCGCGGATCGACGAACGTGGCAGTCATTTGTTGGATGAATTGGAATTAAGTTTTGCCGAATTGGAATCCGGTGTTTCACCGATCCAACTGGATCAATGTTTGCGAAGTTTCCTGGCAGACCTGACGGGCAATACGCACCGAGCCGAGTTTTGTATCGACAAACTGTATCCCCACGATCGGCCCAAGGGTCGTCTGGGCCTGGTTGAATTTCGAGCGTTCGAGATGCCACCACATGCGCGGATGAGCCTGGCACAGATGCTACTGCTGCGAGCCTTGATTGCACGGTTTTGGCGTACGCCGTACCGGCATCCGCTGGTCCGCTGGGGCACCGCGTTGCACGATCGGTTTATGCTGCCCCACTACATTCGCAGTGACTTCACTGGCGTGATGCAGGAACTTGCAGACGAAGGCTATCCATTTGAGACAGATTGGTATGAACCATTCTTTGAATTTCGGTTTCCTGTCTATGGACGCGTTCGGTACGGCGGCGTTGAGCTGGAATTACGAATGGCTCTGGAACCTTGGTTGGTCCTGGGTGAAGAAACCGCAACCAATCGTCAGGCCCGCGTGGTCGATTCGGCAGTTGAACGATTAGAAATCATTTGCCGGGGACTCGATCCCGAACGGTATCGCATCACCTGCAATCGCCGTAGTTTGCCTTTGCACGAGACGGGGATCCCCGACGAGTATGTTGCCGGTGTCCGTTTCAAAGCGTGGAAGGCCGCCTTCGGGTTGCACCCCTCCATCGAGATGCATGCGCCGCTCGTGTTCGATGTCTTTGATCTCCGGCTGGGCCGATCGATCGGCGGCTGTGTCTATCACGTCTCACACCCCGGCGGACTGGGCTACGAGAATTTTCCGGTCAACGCGTTCGAGGCGGAAGCACGGCGGATGTCGCGGTTTTGGCATTGGGGGCACAGTGCGGGTCACCCGCCGATGCCCGCTTGGGTCCATCGCATCAAGGACCACTACGCTCAGTTGCCGCCAATCGAGCGTGATCCACCTGCCGATCCCAATCCGGATTATCCACACACCTTGGACTTGCGCCACGAGATCAAGTCATGAGCACACGTGTTGCCCTGAACCACCACCTGCGTTTCGTCTTTCACCGACCGGTGGACCTGACGACGCTGTGGCTACGACTGCGCCCGGCGCCTCATACCAAAGCGGATATCGAGGCTTATTCGATCAAGGTTCACGCCAAGTCCAACTGGCTGAACTGGGTCCGCGATCCATTCGAAAACCATCTGGGGCGGCTGGATCTTCCCGAGCCCGTTGCACGAGTCGGTTTCGATGTCGACATCATCGCTAACCTGGCGGCGACCAACCCGTTTGACTTTCTTGTCGAACCGTTTGCCAACGACTTTCCATTTGAGTACCCCGATCAATTACGCAAGGAACTATCGCCCTATTTGCATCTTGAAGACGGCGATCCGCACTTTGCTCACTGGCTTGACCAATTGGATTATTCGCCTTGCTACTTGGTGGAATTCCTCACGCGGTTGAATGACCAAGTCCACGAAACGCTCACCGCAAATTCGCCGACCGAGCCAAAACGAATCGATCTGGGCGCCGTCGTGAAACAAGGTGGCGGTTCTCCCTGGGAACTAGCCTGGGCGCTGACACAGAGTTTGCGTTTTGCGGGTTTGGCCGCTCGATTCACTTCCGGATATCTGATTTCGCTCGACAGTGGTCGCGAGGGAAACGATCTGGCCAGCATGCACGCCTGGAGTGAAGTCTTTGTGCCCGGGGCAGGTTGGGTTGGGCTGGATCCGAGTTCAGGGGTCCTCGCCTCTGAACATCACATACCGCTTGCCAGTGCACCGGATCCATCTCGCACGGTACCACTGGTTGGCGTTTTGGAGCAGGCTGTCGAAAGTCGTCAAAACGAAGTGCGGGTACGCCGTTTGAAACCAACCCCGCCGTGTAAACCGCTCAGCGAAACACAATGGCGCGACATCGCGGCCACTGGCCACTACGTCGATCATGTGTTGAAAACCGAACAGATTGGACTATGCAGCAGAGGCGAAGTGAACTTTGTATCCGCCGTCAACGATCATCTAGACGAATGGACACATTCGGCACTTGGCGACGACAAACGACACACTGCACAGTCACTGTTGAATCGGCTCAGAACGCTCTGGGCGCCGGGCGGCGCGATCCATCTGAGCCAGGGAGAGCACTTCCAAGGGGAACCGACGGCACGCTGGAAACTGATGTGTACGTTTCGCGCCGACGGACGCCCACTGTGGAAGAACCCTGCTCTGCTAGCCACTTGCCAGACATCCAATCGACCAGCCCGCAATGGTGATGCCGAAAAACTTGCCCAAGCTTTGGCGACCGAGTTGGGACTGAGCACCGACTTCGTCATTCCCGCGTACGAAGACACGCTTTACAAAAGCTGGACAAACGCGCCACATCTGGCCTCCCTACCCCGCAGCGAGGAATTACAGGATCCTCAACAGCGGCAACAACTCGCCGACCGGCTTTCCGCACCGTTGGGTGATCCCACCGGCTTCGCATTGCCGCTGAGTTGGGATCCGCTGCGGCAGCGTTGGGCGAGCGGTCGGTGGCAGTTGCGTCGCAGCCGGCTTTATCTTTTGCCGGGAGACTTTCCGGTCGGTTTCCGCCTGCCGCTTGACAGCTTGTCCAAGCAAGCGACGGAAAGAGGCGACATCGAATTTGAACCCAGCCCCTTCGAAGAGAAGCCGTCGCTCCCGGAGCTATTTGGGGAATCGAACGCGCGTCAAACTGTCATCGGTCCGCCGCAAGGAACACTGACGGATGTTGACAGCGAACAAAACGTCCGCGCGCCGCGCACGGCGCTATGTGTCCAATCGCGCGATGATGTTGTGCACGTCTTTTTTCCGCCGATTCACTCGGTCGACCACTATGTCCAGTTGATTGCCGCAATCGAATCTGCGGCGGAGGCGACGGGGACACCGGTCGTCTTGGAGGGTTATCCGCCTCCGCACGATCACCGGCTGAAACGTTTTTCGCTCGAACCCGACAACGGTCTGCTGCGGCTCTTTCTGCCAGCAGCTCGAACCTGGCAGCAGGAGCACGAGTTCTACCAGACCGCCTACACCCAAGGTGGTATCGTGGGACTTCGATCGCGGCACGATGAAGATCAACAGCGATCCAACAGCAATACCACCGTCACACTTAGTGGGCCGACTCCGTCAACGAGTCCCTTTCTCACGCGCCCGCAAATCCTCCGCTCGCTGATTGCGTATTGGCACAATCATCCTTGTCTTTCCTATCTATTCAGGGGCACGGGTATTGGTCCCAGCAGCGATGCTCCTCGACCCGATGAAGGACGTGACGATGCCCTGTACGAACTGGGCATCGCCCTGTCGCGCTTTCCCACTGGCGACACAAACGCTCCGTGGGTCCCCGATCGATTGCTGCGACACTTGCTGGCGGACGCGTCGGGCAATATGAAGCGTGCCGAGATTCGTGTCGATCAACTGTACGCGCCTGAACGACAGAGTCGTCGCTTGGGACAGATCACGTTGCACAGTTTTGGTATGGCACCGACCGACCGGCTCGCAGCGCTTCAATCACTGCTGGTGCGCGGCCTCGTCGCTTCCTTTGCTCGTCAACCTTACACCAAACCAATCGTCCCTTGGCAAGGTGAGATTCACGATCGTTTTATGCTGCCGCAAGTCCTGAGCGAAGATTTGGAGTCGATCCTCGACGACCTTCGCGAAACTGGAATCGTGCTGCAGTCTGATTGGTTCGCAGCCATCATCGATCTGAATTTCCCGCGTTTGGGTCGCGTAAAAATCGGTGATATCACATTGGAACTGCGGCGCGCTCACGAACCGTGGCCACTGCTAGCCGAAGAAACAAGTGGCGGCGGAGTTGCCAGGTTTATTGACACTGCCAACGAACGATTGCAAGTCCGCGTCAGCAACCTGCCGCCGGATCGTTATGTCCTGGCCTGCAATCGCGCATCGGTACCGTTGTGTCCCAGTGCGATCCAAGGCACGTTTGTCGCCGGCGTACGCTACAAAGTGGATCAACCCATTGCGACGCTGCATCCCACTGTGTCAGCTGTCGACTCACTCGTTTTTGATCTGATCGACACCTGGACCGGCCGCGCGATCGGCGGTTGCACCTACTTTCCTGCACGGCCACAGACATGGACGTCTGGCGTCACTGGGGCGCCGTTACAACCTGATCACGGTGGCCGAAAACCAGTGGCTCCCACTCCGCCAATGACCCTTGCGGCAACACCTGTCTCCGGTCGATTCACCGATCAGTCGAGCGGGATCGGATCAATACCAATGACGGATCGAAAACAGGATCGGCGATTTCCGTACTTGCTGGATTTGACCAAAGCGGCGTTGGATGCCTAGCTGCTTGCTCAATCCAATCGCGTGACTTCCACGTTTACTTCCATCGTGGACCTCGGCTTGCCGTGATATGTCCCGGAGACGGGCGGGATCCATTCGGGATGCGAAGCCACGGCGACCGCGATAGGGTCACCACCGACGCGCTTGCCGACCGTGGAATCAAAACCGCGCCATCCGGCACCCGTTAAATAAACTTCGCACCAGGCATGGGTCGCTGCATTTTCGGGCGACAAGTTTGGTTCATGTCGATAGCCGCTGACAAACCGCGCCGCTAATCCCAGATGGCG
>JABDKS010000618.1 GCA_013002105.1 Pirellulaceae bacterium
ACCTTCAATTCAGCGGAACGGACTCTATGAAACTTCGTCACTTAATATGGAAAGAACTCTGGCAACGGCCGACGCCGATGCTCACCAGTTTGCTGGCCGTCACGCTTGGCGTCACAGCGCTTGTTGCGATTCAGAACATCACCGTGTTTTCAGAACGCAAGATCGCCGGTGATATGGAGTCGCTCGGTGCGAACGTGTTGGTGTTGCCACCCAGCGTCACGCTGCAAGACTATTACGGTGCCGACATGCACGGGCATACGATGCCCGAGGAATACGTCACGCGTCTCGCACTGGCTCGATTGCCGGGCGTTGAAAACCTTGCTCCCAAGTTGTGCGTCGAAGCGGAAGTGGACACGATTCCCGTCACACTGACCGGCATCCTGCCTAAGAGCGAGTTTCAAGCCAAAGCCTCTTGGCAGGGACTCGGTATGTTGGGCAATGCGGTCGGCAGTGATCGCGGTTGTTGTGCGACCGCCGCTGACACCGGCGAAGCCGACAACGATCCAAACTCGTTGGCGACGACACGCACCATCGCCGAACTGGGCGATCGCGATGTGATCCTCGGACGCGATCTCGCCAGCCAACTTGGTGCGAAAGCTGGTGATACGTTGCCGCTACTCGGTGAAGATTTCACTGTTCTCACCGTGTTGCCTTCGACCGGAACGATCGACGACGGACGCATGTTCGCTCACTTGCACAGCGTCCAAGACTTGTCGGGTGCAGGGCCGGTGGTAAACGTCATCGAAATCATGGCGTGCTGTGAAGATGCCGCTGGCGGTTTGATCACGAACCTTTCCGCTGAACTTCCCGAAACGCGAATCGTCACGATCGCACAAGTTGTTCAAACACAAATAGCCGTTAATGGATTGATGTCGCGTTTGTCATGGGTCTTTCTGTCGATCCTGCTGTTGGTCGGTGGAGCGAGCATCGCCAGTGTGATGTATGCCAACGTGACCGAGCGTCGCAAAGAAATCGGAACGCTGATGGCAATCGGAGCCAGTCGCAACTTTGTAACAAAGATGTTTCTTGGCAAAGCCGCAATCTTGGGACTCGCCGGTGGTGCAGCGGGTTTCATTGTCGGCACGATTGTCGCCGCAGTACTGGGGCCACAGTTGCTGGGTATTCATGTACGCCCGATGCCGATACTGCTGGGCGTGGGAATGGCCACAGCAACGATCGTCGCGGTCCTCGCCAGCCTTCTGCCCGCCCGCCGAGCCGCTGGTCTCGATCCGTGCCTTGTCTTCAACGACGCCTGATCGCTGCGTCGCGTGATCGAAAGGTCGTGCTCCATTATCAAAAACCACATTTCAAATCGAACCAAAACATGTATCAACTCAGTTCCGTTACCCAGACCTACGAACGTCGAGGCCAGATCGTTACGGCACTCGACAACGCCGACCTCACGATTCCCGACAACGACTTCATCGCAATCGTCGGCCCCAGCGGGAGTGGCAAGACCACGCTGCTGTCTGTCCTCGGTGGAATGCTTGCACCGTCAACCGGCGACGTGATGCTCGATGGCGAATCGTTGTATGACCTGTCGGTGGAAGAACGCACGGCGTTGCGAGGCCGAAAGATCGGATTCGTCTTTCAGTCGTTCAACTTGATCTCGTGGCTGACCGCTCGCGAAAACGTGCAAATCCCACTGATGTTGTCCGGCAAAACGGCCAAGCAACAAGAAGATCGTGCGATGGAGATGCTCGACCGTGTCGGCTTGTCCGATCGAACCGATCACCGTCCGTCGGAAATGAGCCAAGGACAGCAACAACGAGTCGCGTTGGCAAGGACGCTCGCCAACGATCCGCAAATCATCCTGGCCGATGAACCGACCGGAAACCTCGATTCAGAAACCCGCCAGCAGGTAATGAATTACCTGAATGAATTTCACCAAGACGGGCGGACGATCGTCATGGTCACCCACGACGCCGACACAGCCGCGTTCGCGCACCGCACGATACGGCTCGTCGCTGGAGTTACCCATGAGGTTTCAATGGCAAAAGCCGCTTAAGAAGAGGATGGGGAGAAAGGAAGTTGGGAGACAAGAAGAGTTCTCACCCTTCCGTGACTCCCAGTTCCCAACTCGAAAACTGCCGGCTGCCATTCAGCCGTCAGCTAGGTTCCCGGACCGCGTCACTCACCAGCCGACGCACCGGGAACCGATTTGTACACAGCACTACCGACTGCCAAAAACGCAAGGTTAAACTCAATGCCCCTCAGTGAAGAATTTGTCCGTTCGGGATCATGGCTGTTCCGCTGGCGGAGCTATCTGCCATTCGTTTTGCTGCCATTGATCTTGGTCGCGGCGATGCGTTATCCGGTCATTGAATCGTATCCGAATCTGCATTTTGCGTGGAGTCTCTTTAGCCTCTTTGTGTCGTTGCTCGGGCTGTTCGTCCGATGTCATTCCATAGGTCACGCAGCCGAAGGCACCTCCGGCCGAAACACGAAATTGCAAGTCGCTGAGTTGCTAAACACAACCGGTTTCTACTCGGTCGTGAGGCACCCGTTGTATTTGGGCAATTTCCTGATTGCACTTGGGATCGTGATGCACTCGTTGGCACCGTGGCTGGTCGTGATCTACATCATGGCCTTCGCGCTGTACTACGAACGCATCATATTTGCCGAGGAAGCGTTCCTGCGGCGTAAGTTTGGTCGTGACTTCATGGCTTGGTCAACTCAAACGCCAGCTTTTCTTCCGCGATTGCGTCAATGGAAGAAGGCTGAGGTTCCCATGGACTTCCCGAAAGTCATCCGTGCCGAATCTGCGGCAGTCGCCGTGATCGCCTTCGCATTTCCGGCATTGGAATTTGTCATGCACCATGCAACCGAAGGTAGCGTCGCGATTGAGAACTCGTGGTACGCCCTGCTGGCATCGGGTGTTGTGTTGTACGCGGTCGCCCGCGTGATGAAGCGTCAACTGCGACGCTGGTTGAAATATGAACGAATTCTGTACGCGGCAGCAAAATGACCGATGGCAATAATCAAATGCGATCGCAAGAAGCGTTGCACGCAAAGGTGGAGCGAATCGTTCGCAAATTTGGCTTCGACAACGTCTGCGTTTCAAGCATCAAAGCCGGGCACGTCGAGTTGACCGGCACGGTTAGCGATATCAATGACCGCGCGTTGATTGTCGCAATCGCTCGAACAACACCGGGCGTTCAACAGTTCAGCATTGAGATCAAGATCGAAAACGACTGAGTACGGAAACCACACAAACATATCGGAGTTCCATCATCATGCGGAATCATTTCAGCAAGCTTGTGAGCCTTGCAGTGTTCGGATTGTCAACATCACTGGCGATGTCAACTCTGGTAGCAGTAGAACCTAAAACTCGCGACCGAACGACGGAGATCCTGTCAGCAAACAGCCTGTCGAGTGTGGTCCGTCAGGTTGCTGATGACGTTTCACCTTCGATTGTGACGGTCTACGCACTTCGCGGCCCACGCATGACGGCTCCGATGCGATGGCGTGAAGAAGCAAAGTTGCCGCAGCCATTCCACTCGCCGAATCACCAGCACGCAGCGTCGTTTAACAGCCATTCGGCTGACGACCAAGGATCAGGCGTCATCATCGACCGTCGCGGTTGTGTTCTGACATGCAGCCATGTGGTTGAAAATGCCGATGCCGTTTTCGTGCGAACCGCAGATGGTCGGAAATTCCACGCCGAAGCCGTGATCTGTGATCCGCAATCCGACATCGCAATCATCAAGCTCGAAATTGCTGAAAACCTGCCGGAAGCTAAGCTGGCCGACTCAGATGATCTCTCGGTCGGCGATTGGGTCGTCTCACTTGCATCCCCCTACGACCTGCAGCGCAGTGTCAGTGCCGGGATCATCAGTTCGACGCGGCGTTGGGTCGCAAGCTCGCCACACCCGTTGATTCAGAATGATGCGGCGACAAACCCAGGCAGCTCGGGAGGTACGTTGTTGAACCTGCGAGGCGAGGTGATCGGAATTATCGAAGGAGCATTCACGACTTCCGGCGAGTTTCAGGGCATCGGCTTTGCAACACCCATCAACATCGCCAGGAATATCGCCGAGCAACTGCAAACCAAGGGCTATGTGGAACGGGGATATTTCGGATTTGAAACCCAACCACTGACTCCCGAAATGGCATCGCTGATTGATTCCTCTGTGAACGCTGGTCTGTATGTCAAGGATGTCCAGAGAAACTCACCGGCCAATCATGCGGGTCTGCGTGAAGGTGACGTAATAACGAAGTTTGATGGCAAGCCGATCAACCAGTCGTTTGATCCAGCTACTTTGACTGCCGATACCGAACCGGGTAAGAGCCATATCATGTCAGTGCTTCGCGAACACAAGGTCGTCGAGATTGAAATGCGGATGCAACAACCACCTCGGGAAGTTGGACCGATTCAATCAGAGATGTCACCCAACGGACCGTTCGAGTATTTGGATTCGTCGCTCGGCCTGGGGCTTTCACGTCTAAACACGTCCATCATCAACGAATTGGAGCTTCCCGCCGTCGCACACGGTGCCTTGATCACGCAGGTGGCGCTGAATAGTGATGCGTATCGTGAGGGAGTCGCCGCTGGCATGGCAATTGCTCGCGTCAACGATACGACCATCCATGACGTTGACGAATATCGCGAAGTGACAAGCAAGCTGGACCGCGAAAAACCGGTTCTTTTGCTCCTTCAATCAAACCAGGGAAAGCATCTTGTCATGCTTCACACGAGCCGGAAAGAGAATGATGGAAAAGGAAAAAATTGAACTGAAATTGCTTCTGCCAACGGTAAGCGACTCAGGCGATTCCTGTGTCAATCGCTTGGCGGCCCTACTCACCGCAAAGATGGGCATCGACGCGGCACATGCAATTCAGTCGGAGGACGATACGCCTGGGC
>JABDKS010000332.1 GCA_013002105.1 Pirellulaceae bacterium
TCGTTACCGCGATCACGGTCGTTTCGGTGCCAGTGATCGGTGGCGGATGCGCAACGCAGCGGCGCGCTGGCAAGCCAATCGCAGTGCAGCGTCATCAAAGCACTCAGGTCGTGTCAGATGACATCCACATTGCGATGCCGTCCGACCGATATGCCACCGACGTCTTGATGCCCAACGCACTGCCGCCACGCTCACAGATGCCACGGACACAGATGCCACGGACGGCGGACAACGCGATCGTACCTTTGGTGGGTCCGATCCACGAATTCGCCAGTCCGGCGGACCCGAGTCCCCAGCAAATCGTAGCGGCATGGGAACCGTTCGAGAGTGCAGATCTCGCGAATCTGCAGTTCGCAGCGCTACGCAATGTTCAGTCGATGCGGGATCTGAATGCCCGACTGGTTCAGAATGCGCTGTTGGGTGGCGACAGTATCGATCCATCAGCCGACAAGCAACCGCCGGCGATGCAGCGTCTGCTGGTCCAACGCGTCGCTGAGGCGTACGCCGACGTTCGATTGAATCAACAGCGGCTGCAGAACCTGTACGACAACACGGCAATTCAAAAGAAATCAATTCAGATCGCGGAGCGGCGAATGCTCTTGGGTCAAGCCGGCCGGAAGGACATTTTGCAGCTCAAAAGCGAGCTGGGGATGACGCAGTCGAACATGTCGTCGGTTCGTGAAGAGCTGTTTCAATCGCTCAAGCGGCTCTGGGTACTCAGTGGTCAGGAACTGACAGAGCAGATGGTCAAAAAGATCGCAAACGAACCGCAACTGAGTTTGCCAAACTTGGATCGTCGACTTCCTGCTGCGGTGCTTCGACAGCGATGCGATGTCCGCCTGGTGGAGCAACAACTGATCCAATCGGGCACACAGCAGGGCGTCTCCGAAGCCAGCTTGCTGCCTGATTTGGCGCTACAAGGCGAATTGACAGTGGCGAGCGACGAAGCAGATGGTGAATCAATCGACGAGTTTGATTTCAACATCGATGCGTCGGAATCGTGGAGCTTTCGTGATCCGAGCGTTTCGTCAGCCAATGGTGTCGCTGGTAGCCACTCACATTCCCAATCGCCGCTGCGACAGATCATTCGACGTTATCAAAGCACGGTGTATCAGGCCGCGACGGAAGTCGAGACGTTGTTGACACAGTATCACCGCGTCGCCCAGGACGTCCGAAGTCTGGAGCAGATCGCCGAAAGTGCCGGCGAAGCGACGCGACTAACTCAGCAGCAGTACGAAGCCGACCGTGTCGATGGCATCGCCGTCGCGGTCAGCCAACGGCGACGAGCCGAAGCGGGGCAGGCATTGGCGATCGCACGAGGGCGTTTAGCTGGGATCGCGATCGAGTTGTTTTTAGCAATCGGTTCGGAGTGTCACGCCGAAAAAATGGCCGATGCCAAGTTTTACGAACCGGTGCGGTAGCACATGGATGCCAATTAGCGATCGGTCGCAGGTGCAATGCGCACTAGCGATCAGCTGTCCAAGCTGACTTCGGCACAGGTCTCGGGACTTTCCCAAAGTCGCACCTTGAAAGCCGTTGCACCGCTGCCGTCGAGCACCTGCGGACAGATTTTGTGCAACAGGTGAATCGCCATATTCTCTGCGGTTGGGTTGGTGTCTAGTTCGTAAATGCGATGTGGTTTAGACGATCGGATGGCGGCTAATCCATTTTCGTCCTGGTCCCACAGAATAAAGGTGTGGTCCCAGTTGTTATCGATCCAGTCGTTGACTCGATTTTTGAGCATTTTGAAATCGAGAATCCGACCGATCGCATCTTGTTCCGCGCCGGTCACATAGATCTCGACCACATAGTTATGTCCATGCAGGTTCTGGCATTTTCCTTCGTGGCCCACCAGTCGGTGTCCGGCGCAAAAGGTAAAGCGTCGCATAATGCTCAGGGACATTGATTCGATCCGGTGTTGATGTGGCGAGAAACGCGGCTTCTTTGCGAATAGGCGGTGAAATCATGACCGCCGCCTTGCGGTCAATAGTGGGGTGGCTTTTCGTCCAAGGGGTCCACGGACTGCTGGTCGGCAGGTTTGATTTGTTTAACCTTCTCCTCGATCTGCTTCATCACCCGCTCCATTTGGCTCAGTCGCGATGATTGATCCGTGACGACGTCGTTCAATTGATCAAACAAGCGTTGGACGTGCGCCAGTTGAATCTCCAGATCGGTGATCCGCTCGGTAAGATCTCTGGCCATCAATGATCCTCGTCTGCAGACGATCGACTTATTCGGATTGTTGAGTGGCTGGCGGTAGCCACGAGCCATTGAGGTGAAATATTTCGTACGTTAGGCCCGCGGCAAGTGCAGTCGGTTGACGGTTTCGTGCCCATGCTGCGACTACCGATGCAGCGAGCTTCGCTTGCCAGCGATATTGTTCATCAGCCGATGGGCGATAGCCGTGGTTGTGTGGGGAAGGAACCGCGGCTATCGCCGTTCGGCTAGCGGGACTCGAAAACACAGCGTACTGATTCCAAAGTAACGCTGTCCAGCTAGGCACTGTCTGGTAAATATTGATCAACGCAATCCTTTGCTTTGCGAGCCGATGGGCGATAGCCCCGGTTGTGTGTGGGGAAGGAACCGCGGCTATCGCCGTGCGGCTAGCGGGATGGGAAAACACAGCGTACTGATTCTAAAGTCACGCTGTCCAGCTACACACTGTCTGATAAATATTGATCAACGCAATCCTTTGCTTTGCGAGCCGATGTGCGATAGCCGTGGTTGTGCGGGGAAACAACCGCGGCTATCAGGACTCGAAAACAC
>JABDKS010000363.1 GCA_013002105.1 Pirellulaceae bacterium
TCTTGGACTCGAGTGGCTTAAACGATCAGGCACGATCGGAGTTGACTCAATTGGAATGGTTCGGACCGTTGCTGGTCATCGATCGCGTCGCAGATTTCGACACCGCCGTCGACCGGGCCAGCAAGACACCCTACGGTCTGGCGGCATCACTGCTGGGCGGATCTCGAGAATATTTTGAACGATTTGTCGACGCGGCTGGGGCCGGCGTGGTCAACTGGAACAGTCCCACCACCGGTGCTGCCGGAGCGTTGCCGTTCGGCGGGTTGGGTGACAGCGGCAACCATCGACCTGCCGGCTACTTTGCAATCGATTTCTGCAGTGATCCCGTCGCCTCGCTGGAGGCCGATCAGATCAGTGGCAAAGATCCGTGGAGCATCGCGACATGAAACTAGTCGAAGCACAAATTGATCGCGTGGTCGGACCGACGCACCACTACGGCGGCCTAGGTGTTGGCAATGTCGCGTCGATGCAGAATGAGGGGTCCATCTCCAATCCACGTGCCGCGGCATTGCAGGGCTTAGAAAAAATGCGTTTGGTTGCCCAGTTGGGTGTCCCGCAATTCATTTTGCCGCCACAACCAAGGCCCGACTTACGTTTTCTGCGACAAATCGGTTACGAAGGCCCCAGAGAGGAAGTCCTACCGCGGCTTGCAGACGAGAATCCGCGGTTGTTGTCGGTGGCGATGAGTTGTTCGGCGATGTGGACTGCCAACGCGGCGACCGTTTCCGCCGCAGTCGATGGTGAACATGAGCAGGCTTACATGACGGTCGCCAATCTGAGCAGCAGTTTGCACCGCGCGATCGAACCGTCGCAGACGCTGGCTGATCTGTGGCAAACTTTTCCACAGCACGTTCGAATGCTCGATCCGCTACCCGGCGGTGCGATGATGCGTGATGAAGGTGCGGCCAACCACATGCGTCTTGGATCGGACGAATGCAAACCAGGAATTCATATCTTCGTTTATGGTGATCAAGATCCGCTACCGAAATCGTTTTGGCCACGACAGACGCGTGCGGCCTGCGAAGCGATTGCCCGTCGGCATCGATTGCCGGTTGAGAACACGTTTTTCATCAAGCAGCACCCTGACGCGATCGACGCCGGAGCTTTTCACAACGATGTAGTTGCCGCCAGCCATCGCCACGTTCTATTGCATCATGAACTTGCGTTTTACGAAGCCGAATCGACGCTCGACCAAGTTCAACTTCGCTATGCGCAGCTTTACGATCAGGAATTGATTCGCATCGCTGTCCCCTCGAGCGAACTGTCGATCCAGGACACCGTGGCCACCTATCTGTTCAACAGTCAGATTGTCGGTCCAAGTGATGGGCCTTCACCGGTGATCCTCTGTCCGGCTCAAGTGAACGAGCATTCCGATGCAAAGCGAATTGTCGATCGATGGTGCAACCAAGACAAGTTGTTTCGCAGTGCTCACTTTCTGGACCTGCGTCAAAGCATGGCCGGTGGCGGCGGACCAGCCTGTTTGCGACTGCGGGTGCCGCTGACAGAGGACGTTATTGATGTGGTCCCGGAATATCGTCGATTCTCAGACGAAAATTATCAAAATCTCAAGGCAGCGATCGAGCAGTTCTACCCCGAATCGCTGTCGTTTGCTGACTTGTCCAACCCAGCGTTCGTCGAACAAACGTCGCATGCGGCTGAAGAGATCACACAGCGTCTTAGCTACCGCAGTGAATAAAAAAACGCGACCAAGCCATCCGGCTCGGTCGCGTTATCTGTGTCTTCGGTCCATTTAGCGGACGCGGTTTTATCGCTGGCCAGCACCTGCCCTGGCTACACGAAATTCAATAGGTACTAGATGAACACTTCGAAGTTGTCTTGGCGCACCTTATCGACGACCGTCAGTGGATCGATGTCGAGCGTATCACGGCCTTCTTCACCGTCGATATTTGCCACATCGCCAATGAAGTCGGCAAAGGAAAAGATGAAATCGTCTCCGTGTCCCATGTCTGCGACGACGTCATCTTTAACGTACGTGTTCGACGAATCCAGTGTGTCATTGCCGCCGAGCGCCTTGAAGATCACATCGTTATGGATGTTCCCACGGAACAGATACAGGTAATCCGCATTGTTGCCACCTTCGAATTTCACGTTCTTCTTGACGGTTGACCAGATGATGTCCAGATCATTATCTCCATGACCCATTTTCGCGTCGATCGAGCCGCCAACGTACGTCTGATCCAAGTACAAGTAGTCTCGACCGTTGCCCGATTCCCAAACGATGGTATCACCGATTGTCGTATGATCGATTAGATCGACAAAACCACCACCGTGACCAACCTTGATGACTAAGTCATCGTCGACCCACGATTGATCAAGCTCCAAGAAGTTATTGCTGCCCCAAGAATTGACAAACATATCGTTGGGAATCACGGCGTTGTCCAACAAGAGCGAGTTGTTATCGCCAGTCACCGTGATGTGCAGATCGTCCTTAATCGTCACGGTTCGGGTGCCTGCCGCTCCGGCATCCAACAAGAGTTGATTCGGTGCCGGTGTTCTGATCGTGAGCGTTGCGTTGTCACCATCAAAATTCAGATGCACATCGCCACCCGAAACGTGAATGCCCATTGCGATGGCTGGATCGGTGATTTCACCTTGGACCAAACGATCGATCACGCCCAAAATATCTGCCGGTGTGACCGCGTTGTCGCCGTTGGTGTCAGGGAAAAGCGTATTGGCGCTGCTGGGCGATTCACCTTGTGACAATTCAGCCCGTTCATTGGTCATGTAGTTGATCACCCCCAAGATGTCACCCGGCGTGACCGCCTCGTCATTGTTGACGTCATAGGGATCGAACGGGTTGGTCATGTCACCGGCAAGCAAGTACCGCGCATCGAGTTTTTGAACGTGTAAACGTCGGCGATTGCGTCGACGACCAGCGGAGAGTCTTTGTTGTTTTGCCATGATATTTGTCCTTAAGCCACAGTGGGGTTGCATCGCACAGGTGTATAACTTGGCAAGATACGTAGTATTTGCGGCCAAACAACAAGTGAACGCCTGGACAGATGCCGCATGACGGGTACGTGCGGCTTGAGATTACTTGGGCTTTACAATCTCGCCGTAGAATTCCGGGCAGCGGTCTTCGAAACGATCGATCACGTGGGCGTCTTTGGTGCGCTCGATCCGCTTGTTGCGCGCTTCTGCGAGATCGACTTCTGCATACAGGATCGTTTCCTGGTCGCCCTCGGTCTTGGCAAGCACGGCCCCATCAGGCCCGCAGATCGAACTTTGCCCGCAGAACCCAAAACCGTTTTCAAAGCCGACCCGGTTGGCGGCAACGAAAAACAGATGGTTCTCCATGCTTCGCGCCGGCGGCACGACCTTGGCCGTATGGGCCGCACCCACGGGCCAATTGGTGCCCAGTGCGATCACGTCGGCACCGGCCAACGCCAAAACCCGCATCGGCTCAGGAAACGAGCTGTCGTAACAAATCGCCAATCCGACCCTGGCGTCGCCAGCATCGAGTGTCCGGTAGGGAATATCGCCGCGATCGACGAAACGGTCGATCCCCAAATGGGGCAAGTGGATTTTGCGGTAGTGACCGACCACTCCTTGGGGCCCGATCAGTGCCGACGCATTGAACAGGCGATCGCCGTCCTTTTCTAAGAATCCCAATGTGACGTGCACGTGTGGTTTTCCAGATGCCGCGGCGGCCTTTGCAACGGCGCCTGCGATCTGGTCAAAAATCGGGTCGCCCAGCTCCGTCGCTTGGGCCAAACCCGCTTCGCGAGAGTCATAGGCGTAGCCGGTCAACATGCACTCTGGCATGACGATCAAATCTGCCCCTTGCCGGCCAGCTTGCCCAATAAGGTCTAAAACCCGGGCCAAATTGGCCGGAATATCGGCAAATACCACATCGGTCTGGACGCAGGCGAGCAACATCGTACAACCAACCTCTCACGGACTTCCGCAGACGAGCAAATCAACATGAACGACAAACAATACGACTACGACTTATTGGTAATTGGCACCGGGCCCGGGGGCGAAGGCGCCGCCATGCAAGCCGCCAAAGGTGGGATGCGCGTCGCGGTTGCTGAAAGATACACGCAGATCGGCGGCGGATGCACCCATTGGGGCACGATTCCCAGCAAAGCTCTGCGGCACACGATCACAGCATCGATGCAGGCGCTGAAAAATCCCATTTTCCGAGAAATGGGTATCAACGCCAACCCCACCCTGGACCAACTCCGCCGGGGTACCCAAGCGATCATTGCCAAACAAGTCACGATGCGGCAATCGTTTTACGATCGAAACAACGTGCCCATTTTGCATGGCACAGCCAAATTCGTCGACGACCACACCGTCATCGTCGAGGACTGCGAACCGGTAACGGCAAAATATTTCGTGATTGCGACGGGCTCTCGTCCCTACCATCCCGAGTCCGTTGATTTCGACCATCCCCACATTTACGACAGCGATACGATTTTGCAGATGGCGACCAAGCCCGCATCGCTTGCGATTTACGGGGCAGGAGTGATTGGAACCGAGTACGCGTCGATGTTTCGCAATTTGGGCGTCAAAGTCAATTTGATCAACACACGAGACAAACTGCTGGAGTTTTTGGATGACGAAATTACCGACGCGTTGTCGTATCAACTGCGCGATCAAGGTGTCGTCATTCGTCACAACGAAGAGCTAGAGAAAATCCAGGGTGTCGACGATGGGGTGGTCGTCAAACTCAAGAGCGGCAAGCAAGTGAAAACCGGGGCCCTGCTGTGGGCAAATGGTCGGTCGGGCAACACCGATGCACTGGGACTGGAAAATATCTCGCTCGAACCCAACAGCCGCGGCCAACTAGAAGTCGATGAGCAATTCCAAACCGCACAGGAACACATCTACGCGGTTGGTGACGTCATCGGTTATCCGTCATTGGCCAGCGCCGCTTACACACAGGGTCGTGCTGCCGGGATGCACATGCTGGGCAAAAAAGACGGTAACCTGCGAATCCATGACATCCCGTCAGGAATTTATACTATCCCCGAAATCAGTTCGGTCGGAAAGAACGAACGCGAGCTGACTGAATCCTGCATCCCGTACGAAGTCGGTCAAAGTCAATTCAAAAGCCTGGCCCGCGCGCAGATTACCGGCGAGACCACCGGAATGCTCAAGATCTTGTTCCATCGTGATACGCTGGAGATCTTGGGCATCCATTGTTTCGGCGCCAACGCTTCGGAGATCATCCACATTGGCCAAGCCATCATGCACCAACCCGGTGCGGCCAACACGCTGGAGTACTTCATCGAAACCACGTTCAACTACCCGACGATGGCCGAGGCGTATCGGGTAGCGGCGCTCAATGGCATGAACCGTTTGTTTTAGGGCGAGCCCCTAAACATTTTCATCATTGATGCAGGTTTGCCCGACGCCAGGACAGGTCCTGGCCTACGTGAAATCTTAAATGCGTTAGGACGAATCCTCAAAACAAACGGTTCTTGACCGCACGCGACGACTCAGCTTCGCTCCGCCAATGTCGGCCGTTTACGAATCGATTTCGACTCGTTCACCGCTACCGTCGCGACAGTCCATCTCCAGATGTTCCGGGTACAGGCCTTCGCTACCCAAAATCTGAACGGTCATGTCACCGGCGTCTTCCATCTCCATCACGCTTCGGCGTTTCTTGTTGTTCAAATGGGCGGCAACTTCATCGTTGACACGAACCGTGACTCGTTCGATGTGCTTATTCTTAACGGCCAAGGCGAGTTTTCGCACCACTTCGATCGACATGCTTTCGGCAGTCTTGACCAACCCGCGCCCTTCGCAGCATGGACAGTCCTGGTAGATGCTACGTTTGAGACTCGGGCGGATTCGTTGCCGCGTCATTTCGATCAATCCAAAGGGACTGATACGAAGGATCTTGGTGCGGGCACGGTCGTTGGCCATTGCATCCCGCAATGCTCGTTCGACTTTACGACGATGACTCTCTTTTCGCATATCGATGAAGTCATTGACGATGACGCCGCCCAGGTCTCGCAGACGCAATTGTCTCGCAATTTCCTTGGCCGCAGCCATGTTCAATCGAAACGCGTTTTCTTCGGCCGAATCATTACCTCGAAAACTGCCACTGTTGACATCGATCGCGACCAAGGCCTCGGTCGGGTCGATCACGATCGACCCTCCGTCGCGTAGCTTGACTTGGCGTTGATTGATTTTGATGATCTCTTCTTCCAATTTGTATTTATGGAAAAGCGGCTCGGCCCCTTCGTAGAACTTCAACCGATCGACCACGCGCGGCATCACCATTTTCAAAAAATCACGAGCCTTTTCAAACGACTCTTTTTCGTCGATCAGAATCTGATCGATCTCGTCGCTAAAAATGTCTCGTATCGTGCGGATAATTAGATCGCTCTCCGCATAGATCTCGCCCGGTTGTTTTGTCTCTTTGACGCGTCGTACGATTGCTTTCCATAAACGCAACAGATACTCCATGTCGCGTTGCAATTCCTTTTCTTTGCGTCCCGCTCCGGCGGTTCGCACGATGAACCCAACACCTTTGGGTGGATTGAGCGAAAGCAGGCACCGCTTGAGCCGTTTGCGATCGTCTTCGTCTTCGATTTTGCGACTGACACCGACGCGGCCGAGCGCGGGCATCAATACGAGGTAGCGGCCGGGAATCGAAATGTACGTACTGAGCGTTGGTCCCTTGGTGCCGATGCCCTCTTTGATAACTTGCACCAGGACTTCGTCACCACGTTTAAGGATCTCCTGAATCGGTGGTTTGACGCGTGGACGTCCGCCTTTGAACGCACGTTTGCTGCCACGACCCGACTCACGCGCCCGTTTGGCGGCCGCTTCGGCCATTTCGTCGGATTCACGCATGATTTCCGCGGGATCGTATCCGCCCTGTCGAAAATACTGCGGTTCGACATCGCTGATGTGCAAAAATCCATTGCGTCCGACGCCGAAGTCCACAAAGGCGGCTTGGATACTCGGTTCCAGGTTCACGATTTTGCCACGATAAATATTGCCGGCAAAGGCTTCGACGCTCTTGCGTTCGACATACAACTCATCGAGTCGTCGGTCTTCCAGGATAGCGATGCGGCTCTCTTCGGGCTGCAACACGTTAATCAGCATTTCTCTTGTCATCTTTATTCACCTCGTCGGTGTTGTGCTGGCTGAATG
>JABDKS010000420.1 GCA_013002105.1 Pirellulaceae bacterium
GGCTCCCGGTCCACTTGCGCGAGATTCCGCTCCTACGCAATGTACCCGAAGCGAGTTTGACGAAGATTGCTGAATCGACACAGGTTCAGTCCTACGGGCGAATGGAATGGAATGCCGACTATCACAAAACACGACAGTTGCCCGCCGCCCAGCAAATTGAAACCGAACCGGTGGTCGCATCGCAGGGCCGCATGCCGACGGAACTATTGATTGTTCGCAGCGGTTTTGGTCGCATGAGCCAACAACACGGCGATGGTCATCGCACGACCGCGTACTTGGGAAAAGGCCACGTCTTTGGTTTGGAAGCCGTCGCATTCAATGCCTTGCGATCACCCGATTCGTCACCACAAACATTAACCCACTCGCTACGCGCGGTTGGGTTTCTGGATGTCTTGGCGATTCCGGTCGAGACATTCGCGCATGAAGTTTTGCCGCACGTACGTCGCAGCGAACTGCCCGAACTGGCTGCCCAGCAGATGTGGAGCGCAGCGGATCGCCGTCGAGAACGCAGACGGACCGAACGTCGCACGGCGGCCGACCAGGACGATCAGAGAACCGACGATGGCACCCAATTCGACTCGACCGGGTTGCTGGAATTCATTGTCCAGAATCGGATGAACAACGCTCAACAAGCAATGTTGATCGACCTGCATCGATGTACGCGATGTGACGATTGCGTGACCGCTTGTGCCAGCGTGCATGACGGAAACCCACGCTTTACTCGGCAGGGAGTCGCCTACGACCGATTGCAGTTCGTGCAAGCATGCATGCACTGCGCGGATCCTGTTTGCATGATCGGCTGTCCCACCGGATCGATCTCGCGGAACATCGAAACCGGGGTCGTCAATATCCACGAATCGATTTGCGTCGGTTGCGGGACATGTGCAGCAGCTTGCCCCTACGAAAACATTCGGCTGGCGGAAGTTTACGACCCCAAAGGCCGCGCTTACTGCGACTCTTCGTCCGGTAAACCCATCAGCAAAGCCACCAAGTGCGACATGTGCAGCAGCCTGCCGAGTGGTCCTGCCTGCGCAGCGGCCTGTCCGCACGATGCGCTGGTTCGCATCGACCTGACCGAATCCAAACCTCTGACCCAATGGCTCGAGCGCCGAACCTGAGCGGTGCAATGTCACCGAGCGTGAACGAAATGAATTTCAAAACACGACGCATCATTGCTTTGATTGTCACCGCCGTCGCCTTGGCGGCCGTTTGGATGTTTGCGTGGATCGAAGAATCTCGATTGGGACACTCATCGTACTTTACTGGGTTCACGACGCTTGCCACCCTCTTTGTCTTGATCTTGCTGGGCATGCGTCGCCGATTGCCGATGTGGCCGTTGGGCAAAATGGCGTCTTGGACCCAAGTTCACTTGTACACCGGGATTTTTGCCTCGGGGGTTTACATCATGCATGTGCCTGCACTCGTCGGAGGCGGGCATTTTGAGTTTGCGTTGTCGATGGTTTTCTGGGTCGTTGCCGCGAGCGGGTTTTACGGTGTCTACGTCAGTCGCACGGTGCCCAAGCGTTTGACGGCAGTCGGACACGAGCATCGATTCGATCGTGTTGATTGGAATCGCAGTCAAATCGCCGAATTGGCGCAGTCGGTACTCGAGGAAACCGGCAAGACGCCGGCGGGCCAGGTGTTGGAAAATTTCTACAACGACACCCTGCGGCATTTTTTTACGCAGCGACCATCGTTCGCCTACGTGTTGATCCCGACCGGAAATCGTCGTCGCCGACTACTGGGCAACCTAAAGGACCTGGATCGATACCTGGAAAACGACAGTCGCGTTACCGCCGGCCGGTTCGCGGCTTTGGTACGCAAACGAGATGACTTGGATTATCAGTTTGCGCTGCAATTGCGGTTGAGAGTCTGGTTGGTCGTCCACGCTACCTTTTCGGTCGTATTGACGGCCGCTGCCGTGATCCACGCCGTGCTGGCTCTCCGATTCACCCTGTAACGCAAATTTTTCGCGGCCACGTCCGCCAACGAAATTACACCAACAAACTGTTAAGCACCTTCCATGCGTCGCGACGAACTGAATCTACCCGAACCACCGTCGAACGATCGTCCCGGCGATCGATGGATGTGTGGATCGCGAAGTGAGAGCGCATGTGCCAACGGACCGAGCCGAAAAGGAAAATGCCCCCTTGCCGACGCGTGTCGGCCGAAAAAGACGTGGAACGGTCGTCGCCGGAATATCGTCATCTCCATCCTGGCCGTATGCGTCTTTGCGATCGCGTTGACTTTGCAGCAGAGTGTAACGCCAAAGGTGTTTAAGCCTGGTGAACTTTCGACGCCGCATGCGCAGATCCTTGCCAGCACCCTGACGTCAGATCGATGCGCCGCGTGTCACCGTTCTGCATCGTTATCGCCAGAGAATTGGTTCGATTCGGCAGCCGAAGGACACGCCGGCGTCAGTCAAACAGATCGGTGCTTGGACTGTCATCACCGCACGATTCGACGCGATTCGGCCAAGTTTGCACACAATCTTCCGCCGCAACGATTGTCCGAGATTAAGAGTCGAATCCGATTGGCATCCAGTAAGACGACAAATTCGTGGCACGATCGCCTGCCCGGACCAGCCATCGATCAAAACGACGTCGATTGTGCGGCGTGCCATCGCGAACACCGAGGTGCCGAAGCCGACTTGATGGCCGTTTCGGATGCACAATGCCAGACCTGCCACAGCGATCGGTTCGGCAGTTTTGCGACCAGTCACCCGGATTGGAATCAATGGCCGTACGGACGTGGCGGTAATATCGCGTTTGACCACCAATCTCACATGATGAAACATTTTCCTGCAGCGACGGCGAAGGGAATGTCCTCGGATTTTGCCTGCAATCGATGTCATAACGTCACGGCGGACCACGAAATCACACGATCAGTCAGTTATGAAGTTGGTTGTCAGTCGTGTCACGATGACGCTTTGCGTCTGGAGTCGGCGAAAGGAATTGAACTGCTCGCGTTGCCAACGCTGCCCAGCGAGCAAGCAGCAACACTGGCGGACACTTGGCCCGATCAAGCTACTGGAATGGTCGATGGGGTGATCTCGCCATTGAGCGAACTGCTGCTGCGACCGGACCAAAAAGCATCCGATGCGATTCGACGACTTCCCCATCACGATTTGAGTCGCATTCAGACCGGCGATGCTAAATTGCTTGACGCACTCACGGCCGTCGCTACCGGACACCGAACGCTGCTGCAGGAATTTGCAACCGAAGGCCAACCGGCGATCGTTCGTCGTGCGAAAGCAGCTGGAGTCTCGGCCGAATCGATGCGCGAGCTGCTACGGACGTTGCCGCCGCAACTGATTGACGAGACTTATCGAAAATGGTTTGGATCGGGCGATGCGTCAAAGAGTAACCGGTCGGGGATTACGTGGAGATTGAGCGCCGCGGGAATTGCTCAGGTGGATTACGTTGAAATGTCTGATTCGCAATCCAATCCTTCGATTCTATTGCCGCTGCAATCAGACGAAGACGTCTTGTTCGGAGTCGAAAGAATCGCGCCCGTGCCCGATGGCTCGACACGCGCAGGTGATCTGTCCGATTTGGAATACGTCGGTGACCTGTCGTTGCTGAACGAGCCTTCGCAGCCGCAGCAGAATCCTGCCGGCGTGGAATCAGATGCGATGGATTCGGTGCAGATGCGTTTGACCGACCAGTCCGCCGATACAGCAGAACCAAAAGGTGCGAATCCTACCCAAATCAGACTGTCGGATTCGAACATGGGGATCCAAGACAATACGCTGTCGGCACACCCCAATCCGACCGGCAATAGTGTCCTGATCAAACGACCTGAATCCAGCGGACCGGCCGAATCCGGCGACTCGTTGGGGCCTGAGACTCGTATCGCGATGACCGATACGGGCGAAGAGCTATTGGGGGATTCGGAGACGGATGAAGAGTTGTTAGCCGATGCCGGATCGGACGACGGGATGCTTTCGGATGACCTGCTCGGGAACGATTCTTTAGCTGATGACCCACTGGCGGTAGACGCATTGGCGAACGATCCACTGGCCGTTGATCCACTGGCGAACGGGCAATTGGCGAATGGGCCAACCGATCCGAAATCGACCGACAAGCGATTTGATCCTGATGCCATGATGCCCCATGGCGGCTGGTACCGCGACGACGTCCGAATGTCGATTGGGTACCGCGGCAGTGGCCACTCCGATCCCGTTCTGCGATCAGCCGTCAACATGGTTCATCAACTCGCTCCAAGCGATCCAGTACGTAAGCGACTTCTTTCGATACAGGCGGTTGCCGCTTGCGTCGACTGTCACAAAAGCGATTCGCCTTTTTCGCATAGTTGGCATAGCCAGGCTCTGGTGGGACGCAAGAGCGAGTTCACCAAGTTCCGCCACGCACCCCACATGAACGTATCGCAATTGAGTGATTGCAAACACTGCCACCAGGTAAACACGAATCCGCCAAGAACGACGCCACCGATTCATCTGGCTAGCTTTCGTGATGCTCACGATGCGTCCAATGAATCGGATGAACAATCGATCGACAGCGGACATCCGCCCGGACATGATTTTTTACCGATGAAACGCCAGGCCTGCGCCGCGTGTCACACCGCTCGAGCTGCCGGTGATTCATGCATCGATTGCCACCGCTACCACATCCAGCCGCAGAGCCGCTTGCCGATGGCACACGGTCGATAAACGAGCTCGATAGACACGGTCGATAAACACGAGCGTCAAATCGAGTGCATCAACATTGCGTTGGGGGTCAGTGGCGACCGCCACGAGTCGAATTGACTCGGTGAATCAACTGTTCGCGAACGGTTTCAATCCAAGCTCTGGCCCAATGGAACTCCAAACTTCATCGGGCTCAGCTACTGACAACGTGCGGTGCCCGCCCAGGGAAATGAACGCATCCAAGGTTGTCATTGCAAGTCTCGATCGAGTCGATGTTCAATACGACGACTCCTTCACCTTGCAGTACATGCGCCCTTGCGTAGATGGAACCCGCACAACACGGATATCGCATGTGCGCGGTTCGCTACCGCCGCTCGCGGAGCCATGCTTCGATGATGTCGCGCGCTGATGTCGAATGGGGTGAACTGAATTCTTGATCGATCGTTCCTCTTAAGGTATCGATCAGCTTTTTGTCGATGGGAACACGAGCCAGTTTTCGTGTGAGTTTGTAGCGTCGCCGATCAGACGACGAAACAACGTAGGAAATGTACTCCGATCTCGGAGGTTGAGCCGAAAACTTTGCACGCATCGCCGCTTTGCCGTTTGTCATCTTAAACAGACAATGCAAGACGTCACCAACCTGAGTCTGTCCGATCATCGGAGTTGCTCTGACACGTCGGTTTTTATAAATGGAGAATCGGTAACCATCGATAAAGATGTAGTACTCGGCGCAAACGAACCGCTTGCTGGACGCTTGTCCGTTGTGACTCACCGTCACGGACTCATTTTTCCACAAGCCTTCCAACCAAGGTGGCGGCCAGTCACTTGCCTGCGAGTTCGCATCACCGTTGCCGTCGGCCAACGCCAGTTGCGTTGAACCAAGATCGATAAGCACCAACGTCGTAGCAACGAGGATGATTCTACCTGGCAACATGGTGCCCTCGCGGTTCGGAATTCGTATTCGGGACTAGGCCGAACTACATCCTATCGCTTCGTTACCGATCGAACTCGCGATGCGTTTCGTATTCGAACATTCGATGGAATTTGAATTGGGAACCCGACGGATCGCCGAGGGACAGGTCAATATCCGCTTTTCCTCGCTGACGCGTCGAGGCAGTGATTTTATTGATTCGGCTAGGTCAGACGTGTGAATGGTGACCAGAAGCGTCAGTTTGGAAGTTACGCTTCCGCGTGACGTAGAGGTTTTTGATAACCCGACGCGTCAGCGAGGGACTCACCGTGCTCCGTTTTCACTCGCTGACGTGTTGAAGCTGCGCTTTCGCGTGATGTATAGGTTTTTCACAACCCGACGCGTCAGCGAGGGACGAGTCAATATCAGTTTTCCCTCGCTGACGCGTCGGGTTACGAGAACGACGCAACTTCAAAACGCGTTAGCGAGGGACTCACCGTACTCCGTTTTCCCTCGGTGACGTGTTGAAGTTGCGCTTTCGTGCGACGTATAGGTTTTTCACGCCCCGACGCGTCAGCGAGGGACGAGTCAATTTCAGTTTTCCCTCGCTGACGCGTCGGGT
>JABDKS010000423.1 GCA_013002105.1 Pirellulaceae bacterium
GCCGAAGACGCCCAGGGTGATCGCGTACAAACCAACAAACGTCAGCGATTCGACCATCCCGTCTTTGTCCAATTTGGTTCCCTTGGCCGTCAGTGCAACCGACATCAACATCAATCCGGGGAACGAGCCGAACAGGGCAAAGAAAATCGCGGCCATCGGATGAAAACCAAGCGTACTGCCTTCGCGAAGCGGTTTACTGATGACTTCGCCCTCGCGAATCGATTCGTTGACTCGCGTGAACAGTTTTTCAAACGTCGCGTTACCAGCGGTCTCACGCGTAATATTGATCGCTTCCAAGATCGGCACACCGCTGCTGATCAGCGTACCGAGCGTTCGTGTGGTTCGAGCCAAGATGTTCTTTTCGATCAAGTTGCCGAAAATCGGCACCCGGATAATGAACATGTCAAAGCCCATTCGTCCGTGCCGGAATTTGCGGATCAATTTGACCACCAAACCCAAACAGATCGGCATGATCAACAGCAAGAACCAATAGTCTTTGATGTAGTTACTCATCGCGATCAGCAACTGCGTGGGCACGGGCAGTTTCAACCCGAATTCATCGAACATCTTTTCAAACGTCGGCACGATGAAAATCATGATGAACGTCAGAATCGATGCGGCGACCAGAACGACGATGACCGGATAGATCAACGCACCTTTGACTTTTCGCTTGAGCGACTCGGCGCTTTCTTGGAAATCGGCGAGCCGTTGCAAAATCGTCTCCAACGCACCCCCGGCTTCACCCGCCTTGATCATGTTGACGTACAAGCGATTGAATACCTTGGGGCACTTGCCCATCGCTTCACTGAGCGTTGACCCGCCTTCGATCTCGTCGCAGACGTCCATCAACGCATTTTTCAACTTGCCCGGTTTTTGGTTGGCCTCCAGAATTTTCAAGCTACGCAAAATCGGCAAACCGGCGTCCTGCAAAATCGATAGCTGCCGCGTGAACGCACAGATGTGTTTGGTCTTCGCCCCACCCATCGCGAACTTGCGACGCTGCTTTTGTTTCTGCTCGGCCGCGGTCGCCTGTTTCTTGACGGAGATCTTCGTGACGAAGTACCCCATCTGGCGAATAGTGGTTTGCGCTTCTTCTTCATTCGCAGCGTCGATCTCGTCCCGGATTTCGGCTCCGGTCGCATCCATCGCTTCAAATTGATAAGTCGGCATAATTCAGTTCGGGGCTATCGGTGGTGGGGGAAATTTGCAGGTGTTTGTAGGGTTTGTGCGGCAGGCCGCATGATCAATCTTGAACGGTCTCGCGGATGATTTCATCGATGGTGGTCACACCATCGGCGGCCAGCTTCATGCCAAATTCACGCAATGTGATCATCCCGCCTTTTTCGGCTTCGTCACGCAATTCGTCGGTCGACGCATTGGTCATCACCATCTCGCGAATTTGGTCATTCATGTACATCAATTCAAACAGGGCGATCCGGCCTTTGTAGCCGGTGTTGTTGCATTGGTCGCAGCCGGTGCCTTTGAAAAAGGTCTTGTCGCTGATCTCATCTCGCTCCATCCCAAGTTCAAACAGCATCTCGCTGGTGATCCGTGTCTCTTCGCGGCACTTGGTGCAAACGCGGCGGACCAAACGCTGCGCCAAAATGGCTTCGACCGTGGCACAGATCATGAACGTCGGGATGCCCATGTCTTTTAATCGCGTCACCGTTGCCGGCGCGCTGTTGGTGTGCAGGGTGCTGAACACCAGGTGACCAGTCAGAGCCGCTTGGATCGCGATCTCGGCGGTTTCCAAGTCACGGATTTCGCCAACCAAAATCGTGTCCGGGTCCTGCCGCAAAATCGCTCGCAAACAACTGGCGAACGTCACGCCCGCGTCATGGTCAATCGGAATTTGGATGATTCCGTCGATGTCGTACTCCACCGGGTCTTCGGTGGTGATCAACTTGTCTTTGATGTCGTTCATTTCCGACAACGATGAATACAACGTCGTCGTCTTGCCGCTACCGGTCGGCCCGGTCACCAGAATGATTCCGTTGGGACGATCGATCGCCTTGCGAAAGTTCGTCATCGTGGCTTCATCCATGCCGACGTTTTCCAAACTCAGGTTGACCACCGATCGGTCCAACACCCGCATCACGACGCTCTCGCCAAAAATCGTTGGCAGCACGCTGACGCGAAGGTCAACCGGGTGACCACCGACCATCAATTCGATTCGACCATCCTGTGGCATGCGGCGTTCGGCAATGTCCAAATCGGCCATCACTTTGATCCGCGTCGTAATGGCAAACGCCAAGTGACGTGGCGGAGGCACCATTTCGTACAACACGCCTTCGGCCTTGATCCGGATCCGGAATTCATCCTCGAACGGTTCAAAGTGGATGTCACTGGCGTGGTCTTTAATCGCCAACAACAACACCATATTCAGCAGCTTCCGCACAGGTGCCGAATCGGCCAACGCCTCGGCATCGGTCAGATTGAACTTCTCGCTGTCAAAAGCGGTGATGGCGGCTTTCAACTCTTCGTCATTGGCCAGTTCGGCAACCAGTTTTTCGACACTCTCGGCTTCGCTGTCATAGTGACGATTGAGCGTCTGCAAAATATCGCGTTCGGTGGCCACCACCATGTTGATTTCCAAACCCAAGAACGTTCGCAGTTCGTCTTGGATCGTCAAGTTTTGTGGATCGCACGTCGCGACCGTCAGCAAATTCGAATCGGCATCAAAATTGATCGGGACGACACGGTACAACTGAGCCATCGTCTCGCTGATTTTCTCCAACAAGTCATCAGCCAATTCCGCGTCTTCCAACGACACGGTCTGCATCGACATCTGCTCGGCCAACGCCTGAATCAACTGCTCGTCCGTGATCAACTGCATGTCTTCGGCGATTTTTCCCAGCAACGAACCGGGCTGCTGCTCTTGTTCCTCGAGCACAATTTCGAGTTGTTCGTCGGTCAAAAAACCGAGGTCAACAAGGATCTGACCGATGCGACGTGGTGCCATGATTTCTTCGATTGGTTACAAAACGTTAGGACGGGCGGGTCTACTGCAAAAAACCGAGCCCGTCGCGGTGGTGCGTGGGACTCGGTCGATGAATCAATCGTCTTCTGGAACGGGGATTTGTTCGTCGCCCAAGCCGCGACGGGCTTGCACAATTCGTTTGGCCAAATCGTCCGGTCGGTGCGCCTTGCTCAGCACTTCCTCGACCGTGACGCGTTCAGCCTGCCAATGCTTGAACAGTGCGTCATCCATCAACTGCATGCCAAACTTGGCACCGGTCTGGATCGAACTGTTGATTCGGAAGGTTTTGTTTTCGCGAATCAGGTTCGATACACCCGGTGTCACACAAAGAACTTCGTAGGCCGCGCAACGACCGCCGCCGATGCGTGGCAACAACGTCTGGGCCACCACGCCAATCAACGTACTGGCCAACTGAGTACGAATTTGGTCCTGCAGGTTTCCCGGGAACGCGTCAATGATCCGGTTGACCGTTCCTTGTGCACTATTGGTGTGCAACGTGCCGAACACGACGTGGCCGGTTTCTGCAGCACTAATCGCCGCTTCGATCGTTTCCAAGTCACGAAGCTCACCAACCAGAATCACGTCGGGGTCTTGCCGCAACGCACGTCGAATCGCTTCGGAAAAACTGGGCACATCCACGCCCACTTCACGCTGATTGATCGTGCTTTCGATGTGATCGTGATAAAACTCGATCGGGTCCTCGATCGTGATGATGTGGTGGTCAATCGTTTCGTTTAACAAGTTAATCAAACTGGCCAACGTGGTACTTTTGCCCGATCCGGTCGGACCCGTGACCAAGAACAAACCACGCGGACGGTGGATCATTTTCACCACCGATTCGGGTAACCCCAATTGCTCCGGGGTGAGTTTGTCATTGGGAATCTGCCGCAGCACCATCGATATGAAACCGCGCTGTTTAAATACCGAGACACGAAAACGAGCCGCGTCGCCAAAGGCAAACCCGAAGTCAGCACTTCCGGTCTCCTGCAACTCACGCTGACATCGCTCAGGCGTGATGCTCTTCATCAACCCAATCGCATCCTCTGCCTCCAGCGTCTTTGTCTCCAGTTTCCGCATCCGACCATGCAATCGAAAAACGGGCGGCTGGCCGACAACGATGTGAATATCACTCACACCCTGCTTCACAGCCGCTTGCAGCAGCTTGTCGATCAGAACAGTTGCCAAGAGATTCTCTCCCGTTGAGGATTAATGGTGGATGCATTGCCGTGTCAGTCGGACTGCCCGCCCAGGGACAAACGCCCCAAAACAAACGTCGCGGGAAAATTGCCGCAGTGGGGGAATCTGCAATTCTGGAATCGATACCCGGTCGAGCCGATCAAAAACTGCCAACTGGCAATTGATCTGACTTGTTGACTCGGACGCGATTTCTCTCTGAGATTCCGGTGGAGTGACTGACTGTGGGGAACGAAAAGTGGAAAAGGTATATCGCGAAGAGCCAAGAACCGCGGGGGAGATAAGAAGGCCCGCAAATGGCGTCATAAATGCATGCTTGGAAACGACACAGACCGTTGCAATCGGTTTCCTGGCAATCGCACAGGATGTCTCGAGACCAGGGCCATTATCACTTGCAAAGGCTCGATGGCCAAAAAAACAGGCAAAATGTTCTTTCTGGCGCCCCGGGAGACCGTCCTGCCCAGCCGCCCTGAGGGCCGAAATGGGTGCCTTGCTGGTGCACTGAAATCGCCAACGCCGCCCCCTGACCGCGAATCGCAAACCACCCACGAGAGCTAATCCCGCCGGAGCATCGATACAAGCGGTACCACCGGCAGACGATCGGGTTGACTATCAAAACGATCACGCGACAACGGTCCTACGGCGGTATCAAAACGGCCTAGAGCGAGTCCAAATCGTCGACGATGTGCTGCATCGCCAACTCCTCTTGCTCGGTCCGCTTGGCAACCCGATAGACCTCTTCGAAAGTCGTGATTCCACGGATCACTTTGAGCATCCCATCGGCGTAAAGCGTTGACATACCGTTCTTTATGGCCTCGACCCGGATCTCCTTGGTCGTCGCACTGCGGAACATGAATTCACGCAACTTGGTGTTGATCAACATCAACTCATAGACCCCGATGCGACCGCGGTATCCAGATCGTCCACAGTAGGGGCACCCCTTGCCGCGACAGAACTCGGCCTGCTTGATCATCTCGGGCGGAAGCCCCGAATCGGCGATCACACTTTCGGACGGTTTGTACTTAACCTTACAGCGGGGGCAGATGGTTCTCACCAACCGCTGTGCCAAGACCGCGATCACACTACTTGCGACCATATAGGAAGGTACACCTATGTCCACCATTCGTGATATGGCACTGGGCGCATCGTTCGTATGTAGCGTACTAAATACCAGGTGTCCAGTCAGTGAAGCCTGGATCCCCATCGATGCGGTCTCATGATCACGCATTTCGCCGACCAGAATAATGTTGGGGGCCTGACGCAACATGGCCCGAATAATCAGAGCGAAGTCCAAGCCGATCGAGTGCCGGACTTCGACCTGATTGATCCCCGGCAAGTAGTACTCGACCGGGTCTTCGGCGGTGATGACTTTGCGATCCGGACGGTTCAGTGCATTCAGGGACGCGTACAGCGTGGTCGTCTTGCCTGACCCCGTCGGACCTGTCACCAAAATGATTCCATTGGGCCGGCGGATCAGCGAGTTGAAATTACGGAAATCACGCTCGGAGAGCCCCAACTGCCGCACACCGACCTTGATATTGTCTTTGTCCAGCAGCCGCATCACACACGATTGACCGTGATTGGTGGGGATGATGCTAACTCGCAAATCGAGCTGTTTGTCGCCCACGGTGATCTTGATCCGTCCATCGGTCGGTCGCCGCTTTTCCGAAATATCGATTTTCGACAGCACCTTGATCCGGGCGATCACCGCCGACAGCATCCGCCGCGGGACGCTTTCACGCTCCACACAGACACCGTCGATCCGATAGCGAATCCGCACGCGATCCTCGAACGGTTCGACGTGAATATCGCTGGCTCGCAGCTGAACGGCCTCGCCGATCATCAAATTGACCAGTCGGATCACCGGAGCCGAACTATCGTCGACCGTCTCTTCGTCAGCCGATTCGCCGCTCTCCGTCTCGGTAAAGTCGATCGCCGTGTCGGTAAATTCTTGCAACATCGAGTCAGCCGATTCACCTTCGACCTGACCGTAGTATTGGTTGATCGCCCCTTGAATCGCTTCCTTGGGTGCCAAAGCCGTCTCGATTTTTCGATTCAGGATGAAACGCAGCTTTTCGACCGTCTCGAGATCGAACGGGTCAGCAATCAACACCCGCAGTGCACCGTCTTCGTCACTGTAGGGCAGCACCATGTTTTCGCGGGCAACCGACTCGGGGACCAATTCAATCACTTCGTCACTGATCCGCACCTGCCGCAGATCGACGAACGGAATCTTGTGGAATTCAGCCAGCGCCAGGGCGACCTCTTCGGGAGTCGCGTATTCCTGCTGAACCAGCACGTCACCAATATCGACACTGGTATCCCGCGAAATTTGCTCGGCTTCGGAGAGCTGGTCAAGGCTGATGACGCCCTGCTTGAGTAGCAGGTCGGTGAATTCTGACACGCTGGCCATCTGGTTTTGTCCTAATTTGCCGAAAGAACGGGCGTTGACGAGGTGTCAATAGGATACCATCCCCCAGGCCCGGTCGCATCAGGAAAGCGACACCTAGCAGCCAAATGTCGCGCCCTATCGGTCCCAATCGCCCCCGGCTCGATGCGATGCCAGGACCGGCGGGCACAGCACCCCGGACCGCAGCACCCCGGACCGTAGAACCCCGGACCGCAGAACCCCGGACCGCAGAACCTGCGAGCAGATCAAGCCTGCAACGGTGAAGCCGTTGAACATCCCAGCCCAGGGCAATCCCCTGGGAGTTGCGAGCCCGGCAATGAGCCTCTCCGCCGGGTCGCTTGGTGGCGACGCCCACCATACGACCCGGCGGAGAATAGGGTGGAACCAGCGTCGGCAAACCAGCGTGTTGCCTGGGCTGCAATCTGGCCCCTTTGGATCGCGGGACGATCCAAGCAATGCGCCCACTCCGAACGTCCGTCATCGCGTTTGCCTGGATCCACCTGAGTGCGCCGCCAGTGCCCCTTTGCAATTACTCGCCCGGCAGACTTGACAGCGCAGGGCCGGCTACCTACTGTACTACATACCGCAGTACAGATAACACACGGTATCGATCGCACCGAAACGATAACGCGCCGAATCGACCAGACTCCGAATCGCCCCAACTCTGCTCGACACATCACCGGCCAACACCCAACGCTGGCCGACCAGCACCGCGCCGACCAAGTTCGCCATGCTACGAATTCAAATCACCACCGGCAGCAGCTTACCGATCTATCGGCAAGTGGTTGATCAGATTCGCCAGGCAGTCGCCACTGGCACTCTGGAGGTCGGTCATGCGTTGCCCAGCGTGCGTGCCCTGGCGGGTGAATTGGTGGTCAATCCCAACACCATCGCAAAGGCCTATGCCGCCCTGGTCCGCGATGGCGTGCTGGAAAGCCAGCAAGGACGCGGGTACTTCGTTGCCGCTCGACGCGACATTTACACGCGTAAAGAACGTCAGCGGCGACTCGAAGAATTGCTGGACCCATTCTTGGCCGAAGCCCTGACACTCGGTTTCGACGCTGAACAAATTTTGCAGGAAGTCGACAAACGTTTGCAACGATTGCGATCAAAAACCTAAACGTCCGCTCCTGGCCGAATAAAAAACCTCGCGAAGAAAGCAAGCCACCTGATGTCAGACAGCGCTATCCAATCCGATCAGGTAAACCAAACCGACCGGGTCATCCAAACCGATCGGCTGAGTCGTTACTTCGCCGCCCACGCGGTCGTACGGGATTTGAATATGCAGGTTCCCGCCGGGCAGGTGACTGCCTTGTTGGGGCTCAATGGTGCCGGCAAAACAACGACGATTCGAATCATCATGGGACTATTGCGGCCCACCCGCGGAACCTGCCACGTCTTGGGTGAAGACACCGCGACGATGTCTCCCGAGACACGCCGTCGGATCGGATACATGGTCGAAGGTCACTTTCTGTATCCGTCGATGCGTATCCACGAGTGCGAACGATTCCAAAGGGCAGCCTATCGAAAAGGCGACGATGGTCACTGGGACGACCGCTTGTTCGCGCAGATCATTCAACACTTTGGCATCCCCGACGCCGCACGTATCGGAGAAATCAGCCGTGGACAGCGTGCCGGGGTGGCGCTGGCGATGGTTCTCGCTCCGGATCCCGAATTGCTGGTCTTGGATGACCCGGCGTTGGGCCTGGATCCCATCAGCCGCCGGGCGCTGAACCAAACACTGATCGAATTTGCCGGCAATGGAAAACGAACCGTCCTGCTGAGCACTCATTTGCTGGACGATGTCGAACGAGTGGCCGACCGCGTGATGGTGTTGGTCGACGGGCGTCTGCAAGTCGATGCGGGGATGGATGAATTCCATCGCCGCATTCGAGGCTACGACGTGATGGTTGACACAGTCGATGACAAACAACTCGCATCGATCGCAGGATTGATCGAAGCACGCCGCATCGGTGATCGACTGCAGCTTTCGATCGCCGACGCCGACGCGGAAACCGAAGCCGCATTGAATCGACTCGGGGCCACATCGATCGAACCGGTGGAGCTGACTTTCTCTGACGGCGTGCTTGCGTATCTCGCCCGCCAACGACAGGACATCTCGTTCTTGACACAAGACCGCACGGGGGCCGCCCAATGAATGCCATTTTTCGTAAAGAACTGCGAGATATCTTGCGATGGTCGCCGATGGGAATGTTGCTGCTGAGCGCCTTGTTTTGGCACGCAACACCCCGGCAGTTACACAACGTGACGACCATCGAGTCGTCCTATGTGATGACCGTCGGGATCGGGTGCTGTGTCATCGCCGTCGCGCTCGGGTTACTGCAAAGCGTATTGGACGCACGCACCGATGCGAGAGGCTATCTGCTGCATCGTCCGTTGCCGACATCGACGATCTTTTGGGCAAAACTCCTGGCTGGTTTTGTCGGGTACCTCGCCTGTCTGATCCCACCTCTGCTTTGCACGGTGGCCTATCTGCAGTGGAAAGGGATCGAGCAGTTGCCCACCAGTGGGCTGCAGTTGATTCCGCTGGTCTTCCTCTCGCTGATCATCTTCATCTTTCACCCAGCGGCCATCTGGATGGTCCATCGCGATGCTCGTTGGATCGGTACTCGAACACTACCGATGGCGTTGGCTGCGACCGGTGTGCTTGCGGCGGCACCCATTTTGACCGAGGTCAGTACGGCCAGGTCGGCATTGATGTTGGGGGTGGTTACTACATTGCATTGCGTCGTGATTGTATTGGCGGCCCGCCATGTGTTCGTCCATCAATCTTTTTCGCCGCCGTATTCGTCCCCCGAATCGATGTCGCGCTCGCGCGGAATCGGGCTGTTCGTCGCCAGCGTTGTCGTCGTAACGACGCTGAGCGTCACCGCCGTATCAATGCGACCGACGTCCGGTCCGCGCTCTGCCATCACGACGTATCGTTTTGCGCTCAGCACCGACGGCGAACCCTGGGAAATTGCCGAGACGTACCAGTACCCGAACTACACAGAGAAGACGACCCGCCTGGGCCGACCGATTCGGACCGACGGCCAATCAAACCAAGCATTTGCGTCGCTGCCACCATCGTGGCAGGAAGCCCCTCGTCAACAATTCATTAACACATCACTGGGTGGTTTCAAAAAGTTCTACCCAAAGCCCTTTCACTACGTTGCTCAGTTCAACACGAGCGATGTGCAATACGACTACCTGACGTTGTACGAACATGAAGGACGATTGTTGGCATACCAAGCGGGTCGCGGATTGACGGCTGTGATCACGCCGGACGGGATTTTTGTCCCCGGGCAATCCACCACGGGCACCTTTCACAACGTGCAGGGCATCGCGTCCACGTTATCGCCCAAGAAAAATGTTTGGATTCACCTGACCGGTGCTCCACTGTTGATCGATTCATCGGGCATTTATCAACTGGACTTCGAAACCCGGCAGATCCATCAACTGATCGACCGCACGACAAAACGCGCGACAGTCGCGTTGCCGACGGAGAACCAAAACGGACATCTGTTCGTGATTCATGACGACCGATTGATCCGCTACGACATTCACTCCGCGGATCCCGACAAAAACTTAACCCGTGGTGACGATGACGTCGTCACCAAAACCAACACCTATCTGTTACCGTTGGTTTCGTTGGAGTCGACAAAAGAGTGGAACCTGAGCGGTGATCGATTGGACAAACTGACCGAGCTGGCTCAAACCCAGCAGGGCGTCTCGGCGCTCGCCTACGCCGAATTCGGTCAGACTCCGTTTCAGATTTTTGCAGCGGACAATTCGCTGAAAGTCGATGCGACTTATGTGCCAACCCCGACCGACCGCGGCCATTTGGCGGGGATTGAGATGCTGTCCGTGCCGCCGATGGTGGTTGCCGCAACCTTTTTGGTGGGATATTTGTGGTCGATGCCGACCTCGCCGCCCGGTGGGATTCTCTGGATCGCCATCGGAATGATGGTGGTCAGCATCGTGTCGGCCGGTCTGACCTACTGGCTCGCATCGCGACGTCGACTTTCGCCGCGTGCAAAAACTCTTTGGACATTGCTGGCGGCGGCGGCAGGTTTGGGTGCCGCTCTGGCGATCATTGCCATCTACGGTCGCCGCGTGTGCCAAACGTGTGACAAATGCGATTCGATGCGCCCGATTGACGAAGATCTCTGCTGGTCATGCGGTGCCGCGTGGGACGCGCCGGAGCGCGAAGGCATCGAACTTTTTAGCGACAACTTGTCGGCAAGCACCCAGTGGGAAGAATCGCCAGCGTAAACGCGGATGCCGCGTCAGCATTTTCATCCCTGATGTTGGCACGCCGGCAACGTGGTCGCCGAGACATCGCGAACACCTCGGCCGGTGGGAACCTTGTCTTTACCCACAAGTCGGCTTTTGCAATCAACACTTTACCCTCCCGCGCATATGACTTTCCATTGGAAAACACGCTGTCGCGCTCGGGGTCGGTGGTGAGCCTAAGCGAGCCAACGGGGA
>JABDKS010000436.1 GCA_013002105.1 Pirellulaceae bacterium
GGTACATCGCAACAACAAGATCGCGATCCAATCATCTTGGAGGCGGCCGAAGGAGCTGAGATTCGCTTTGCCGAATCGCTGGACATGATGAGCGGTGGTGCTCCCCCTATCAAACGAGGCCGCATGATGGGCCTGGTCGAAATTCGGCGCGAGTCCACCGATCCCGACACAAAACCGCTGCTGATCCAGACCACCAATGTTGGCATCGACAATCGCAAACTGTGGACCACCGAACCGATTCATATGCGGTTGGGTGACGCCCGCATGGTGGGCCGCGACCTAACATTGCACTTGTCATCGTCGCCGGGCGCCTCCAGCGGCGGTCGTGGTGCTGCCGCTGTGCTCGATCGGATGGAGCTGATCTATCTGGATGAACTGTTCATCCCCTTAGAAAAGAACGCGTTGGCCAAGAACCAAGCGAAGCTTGCCGCAGAGAGCTCGCCCGCTGCTGCGTTGGCACCGGCCAGCGCGACACCCTCATCAACCTATCCCGCCGCGCTTTCCTTCAAGTGCGACGGACGCATCGAGTACGACTTCACGCTAGATCGCTTGACACTCCAAGACAACGTGGCGTTGACGCATCAAGTCCCTGGTGTGGCAGCAGATCGTTTCCTCTGTTCGGTTCTGGACTTGGAATTCAATGACCTGAGCAACCGCGATCTGCAACGTGAGCGCCCCCTGGATTGGTTAGATCAAATCCAAGCCACCGGATCACCCGTCATCGTCGATTTACCAAGCCTCGATTGTCGAATTACGGCCGAGCAAATCATGTTCGATGCGGTGGGAGGATTGCTTCGTGCCAGCGGCCGTTCGGGCGTTCACGTGCGCCGCGGGCAGATCGAAGCACAGCTGACACAACTTGCCTACCAATACAATCCACTGGAGCCAGAATCGATTGGCACCATTGACACTTTGGGCGCCGGCACGATCGATATCAACGATCCCGAGCTCCCCGTTCGACAAATCAAATGGCTGGAGCAATTCAAGCTGCAACCGTTGGGGGTTGCAAATGTCGATCAACCGCTGAGCGATCTCTCGCTACGAATCAATGGATCGATCGAAGCCCGTTTTGCTGACGGCGGCGACTTCCACGCCGATGCAATTGACGGAGTTTTGCGACAGGTCACTCAGCCGGGTGTCATCCCCGGTGAACAGCCCAAACAAACACTTCGTCCCGACCGCTTTCAGGCCACCGGTAGTGTTCGCATCGACAATCATGCCGTGGCAGCAGAAACCGAACGTTTGGTGCTGTTCTTTGTCGATGAACCCGATCCAAAACCAGCGGTGATCGGTGGCGATGGAGTTGAATCGCAATCCAGCAATTCGATCCGACAATGGGTCGCCCAGCCCGGTGCGACCTCGGCTCCGGTTGATCCGGTCGCCCGCCAGCGACCGGTCATTCGCGGCGACTTGATCACCGCCAAATTACGCATGAACGAATCGGGCGTCAGCGCCAAAGATTTAAGTGTCGTTGGATCGGTCAAATTAGTTCATTCGCTCGATGCCGGTGGGCAAACGCTCCCTGCTGAATTGACCGGCAGTGAACTGCGTCTGATCGACGGCGGTGGCAAAGATGTCCTGCATTTGGGAAGCCGCACCGGTGAACCCTCGCAATTCAAAATCGGCGACGGCTACTTCATCGGGCCGCTGATTCGTGTCTGGCCAAACGACAACGTCGTGCGTATCGAAGGCGCGGGTGAATTTCGCATGCCAACCGCCGTGTTGCCGCAGTCGTTGTCTGGCGGGGATACCGACCGCATCCGCTGGACGACGGCGCCCCATTGCAAGTGGGCCGGCGAAATGGTCTTCGACGGCAAAACCGCGACGCTCAGTGACGGGGTCGATATCACGGCCGAATTAGAAGATCGCAATCAGCCCTGGACGCTGCACATGGTTGGCGATCGACTAGAAATCGTCTTACTCGAGGACGTCAAAGTCGGGCAAGTCGAATCGATCCGCAGCGCGGCGATTCAAAAAATCACTCTGCTGCAATCGGCCAAGCATCCGTTGCTGGTCCAAGCCGAACGACGAGCAGCCGACGGCGTTTTAGAATCCCGCCACGTCCTGCAATCGCCGCGACTGACGCTGTGGCCAACAGGCGGAGGAAAACTGACGGGCGCCGGACCGGGTTGGTATCGATCATGGATGTTCGCCGACGCTTCGGGACCCCTGTCAAAACCTGACGAACAGCCAAAGGACACGACCGAAAAAAGCTTGATCGGAATGCATCTGGTTTACCACCAAGCAATCGAAGGCGATTTGGCGAATCAAATGTTGGCGTTCCTGCGCGGCGTACGCGTCGGCGTGCGACCGGTCGAAGATTGGCAAACCAGTTTTGATGCACACCAGATGGATACGATCTCGATCGGCGAATCCACGGTCGATTGCGACATCCTGCAGATTGCCGTCGCACCAGGTTTTCGACACGATCGAAACCTTCCCGGTCTTCCAACGCCTTGGGAGATGCAAGCTCGCGATGGTGTCGTATTTCGCACGCGCAGCGAAAACGGGCTATTGCAGGGTACCGCGTCGCGCGCCGTCTACTCATCCAGCAAGGACTTGTTCACGATCGAAGGCGCCCCCAATCGGGGCGCCGTCATCCAGCAAACTCAAGTCAACGGTCAACCAGGACCCAAGCTGACCGTTCGCGAGATGACCATTCGCCCTCGCACCTTGGAAATCGAAAATATGCAGCTCGAACGGCTCAATCTCGGCACACTGCCGACACCCGAAAAGCGTTAAGCGGACGAGTCGCGGATCTGCATCGGCCGGATCAGAATCTTATTCCTGCAGCGATGCCCCACATTGGCTGCAGAAACGATGCTGCTCATCGTTCAACTCGCGGCACGCACGGCACCGAATCATGATCACGGGGCCGCCCGACTCGTTTGAACGTGTCTCGGACCTCGAATCGCTACCCAAATCGGCAGCGTCCAACGTGTCACGAAGCATTCCGCCGGCCATGTTGGTGTAGGGGTGTAAATCGTCGCGAGCTTGCTCCGGGTCCAACATCATTCCCGACCCAGCCAGACCGCGAGCACCAACTGCACGAATTGCCTGGCCCACCATCATCAGAATCATGCCACCGACCGCACGAAAACCAAAGCTACTCACTTGCGAGTCAAAATTTGTGAAGTCGCCAAAACTCATCGCCGCGGTGACAAAAATGGACAGAAACATCAACAACCCAACCAATGAGATGCCTGTGCCGACGTAGAACGCCGTTTTACGTTGATCAGAAATTTTTCGATTCATCAAAAACAATCTCCTCGGTTTGTAAAAATTCACTTCGTCAACTCGGACGCGTCGAAATAAATCGTCGGCAGCAGCAACGCGAGAGCATAGGAGCACAGATTAATCAAGCGTAATGGCAGTGGCACCATGCAATGAGTCTGCAAACTCCATGGCCCCAACGGTGCGAAACGGGGGCGCCGAATCATTCATGGTCCTTCGCCATTTCCTACATTGTCACCGTGATCGCGACTACCACCACGGATCAACCACCACCACGGATCAATTGGCGACAAATGGCAGGACCGATCGGAATCGGATAACCTTAACAATCTGATTCACGAATTCGACCGCCTACTGACAGATTAATCATATGGAACGTTGGCCTATTGGTGTCTTTGCGTCCTTGGATGCGGGACTTGGTGTCGCCTGGGACGTCATTTCCGAACTATCGGTCCCCACAATACAACTTCATGCCCCCCATGGCGACAAACGCAGCCAGGATCAGGCGAGCGAACTGAAGGCCCAGCTTGGCGAGATGGGCGTGAAATGCACCGCCGTCTTTGGCGGCTTCGATGGCGAAAGCTACGCGGACATTCCCACCGTCGTCAAAACGGTGGGACTCGTTCCCGAGGCGACGCGACAAAGTCGCTTGGAAGAGATGTTGCAAATCTCTGACTTTACGAAATGGCTCGGCTGTGACACCGTCGCCTTGCACCTCGGATTCATTCCGCACGATCCGTCGGCTGACGGTTACAGCCCGATTGTCGATGTCACGCGGCAGCTCTGTGACCACTGCAAAGCCAACGGTCAATTCCTGCACCTGGAAACCGGCCAAGAAACGGCCGACGGTTTGCTCGAATTCATCGCACAAGTTGGTCGTGATAATTTGAAGATCAATTTTGATCCTGCGAATATGATTCTGTACGGAACCGGTGAACCAATCGAAGCATTACGCAAAGTGGGTGCCCACGTTCGCAGCGTTCACTGCAAAGACGGAACATGGAGTGATCAGCCAGGTCAGACCTGGGGCGCCGAAATGCCCTTGGGCGATGGCGATGTCGATATGCGAAAGTATCTGACCACCTTGCGCGAGATCGGTTACGAAGGTCCACTGACGATCGAACGTGAAATTCCCGAAGATCCCGTGCGACAGAAACAAGAAATCGGTCAAGCCATCGAACTGCTGACGAAGCTGCGATCGGAAGTTTTGACCTGATCGTCGACGCCGCGCGAGCGTTTACCGCGACAACGCGCGGGACGTACAAATCGGGCTGGACCGCTACAACGCGTTTGCGGGTGCCACCTGCTGCTCTTTGATCAGTCGGGCGATCAAATCGTCGACCGAAATTCCGTCGGCTTCCGCGGCAAACGTCGGCACGATGCGGTGTCGCAACACTGGATGCGCCAATGTTTGCACATCATCGATGGTGACGTGTGGTCGGCCGTGCAGCAACGCGCGGGCCTTGGACGCCAGCACCAGTTGCTGGCTGGCGCGTGGCCCGGGCCCCCATTCGATCAAGTCCTTGGTCCACGGCCTGCTCTGTTCGTCACGCGGTCGCACGGCGCGGACAGCATCCAATACCCACTCCTTCACGTGCGGCGGCAGCGGAACGCGCCGGACCGTGTTTTGGAACTCGATGATTTCGTCGCCTGTCACCACCGCCTCGACCGTCGAATTGAAGGTCGATGTTGTGCGATCGACAATTTCGGATTCTTGCTCGCGAGACGGATAGTCGACGATCACATGAAACAGGAATCGGTCACGCTGCGCCTCGGGCAGCGGGTACGTCCCTTCTTGTTCGATCGGGTTTTGAGTCGCCAGTACAAAAAACGGTTCGTCCAACCGGTAGGTCTTACCCGCCGCGGTGACTTCGTGCTCCTGCATTGCTTCCAGCAGCGCAGCCTGCGTTTTGGGTGGTGTGCGGTTGATTTCGTCGGCCAGCAACATTTGCGTAAAGACCGGTCCACGCTCAAAGACCAACTTGCGGCGACCCGTTTCGGCGTCTTCCTGGATGATATCGGTTCCCGTGATATCGCCGGGCATCAAATCCGGCGTGAACTGAATCCGTCGAAAGGTCAAATCCATCGACTCGGCCAATGTGCGAATCATCAGTGTCTTGGCCAAACCTGGTACGCCTTCGAGCAGGCAGTGACCACGTGACAGGATTGCGATCAATAACTGTTCGATGACGGCATCTTGGCCGACGACAACGCGTCCCACTTGGTCACGGATATCCTGACAAGCTTTGACCAAACGAGCAGCACTAGCAGAATCGTCATGCGATTCTGGGGGAGGCGGTTGAACCAAGGCAATTCCCTAAAAAGTGATCGAGTTACGGACGACCCCATCTTAATCAGTTTTCCCCGCCCAATCTGCAGGGCACCCAGTCCATCCCAGGCGGTCCAGAACACTCAAATGGGGCGCATTCGACCTGCTACTAGCATCAGTGTCTTGAGCGACACACTGCGGTTGGGTAACTAGCACGGTCGCGTGCGTTTCGACGGGCTAGCGGATGAGCACCGCGACAAAAGCAGAGGACCGGGAAAATGGGCAAGCCCGCAGGCGGTAGCAGGCAGGGGCTCGTCAAATGTGGGGACGGCGTTGGAAGCGGCGATTGGCGGTAAATGCAAACGACGCGACCGCGTAGCGACCTGCTCGGCTAACGAAGCGATCACACGATATTTCATCGACAGTGCCTAGCCC
>JABDKS010000448.1 GCA_013002105.1 Pirellulaceae bacterium
CGGCTAGCGGGTCGGAAAAACGCGAAGCTCCGATTCCAAGGTGTCGCTGTGCGACTCGATGGTTCGGCTCGCATCATGAGCCGATAGGCGATAGCCTCGGTTATTCTCACGAGGAACCGCGGCTATCGCCGTGCGGCTATCGGGGCGGAAAAACACAACGTTCTGATTCCAGTGTGGCGCGGTCCAATTCGATGGTTCGACTCGCATCATGAGCCGATGGGCGATAGCCCCGGTTGTTCTCACGAGCAACCGCGGCTAGCGCCATGCGGCTATCGGGACCGAAAAACACAACGTTCTTATTCCAGTGTCACGCGGTCCAACTCGATAGTTTGCCAAGCGTCGTGCGTCGACGCGCGCGCGGGTGATCGCGCAAGTGTCCTCTATAAACAGACCAAACCGAAATTCTTACGAGCTGGAGTTCGTCCTGCTTGGCATACCGTCTGCATCCTCTGTAGAGCCAGGTGGCAAGACTGCCACCGATTCCAAACGATCTACTCTCAGAGGAAGAGAATCTTGATATATCCAAATCCATTGCAAGTTCGTGTCATCACATCCCTTACGCGGCTGGAATGCCCCGACGTCGGGGTGATGGACCACGGCGAGGGCAAAATCGGCGTTCGCTTACTGGCGGCCTATCGAAAGGAAAAGGCTTATGTCATGGCTGCTGCGCGTACGGTTCCCGGCGTGACGGCAGTCTCGGTCCACGAGACCTAGCGACACGGCGATCGTGGAGCCGATCGGTTATTTCGTACCGATATTCTGCGGTTCCGCTGTCGCGGGGCATCCTGCCCCGCCGTGACTTTTTGACACCGGTGGAAACAATTTTAGAGAACGACGTACCGCGGTTTTTTGATTTGACTTGAGACATTTTCAGGCGTCCGTTTTGACCTCGCCAATACAATCCCCCGCGTTTTAACAGGTCGCACAAATGGCTTGCTACGGAGTCTGTGATCGGCACCCAATTCACGTCGAATTTTGACCTGACCAACCCGCTCTGGCACGACAACTGCAACTGTCGTTGCTATCGACAGCCAAGCGAAATGAACCGACACCACCGAAACCGAATCCAACCCAGAGGTACAACAGCAATGATCGCCTCCATAAAACAATTTGACGATGACTCAGCGGACAATTCCACGACACTCAGTCCTGCCGCTAGTGATCCAACACCCACCGAAATCGAGCGACGTGCTCGGGCGATACGCAAGCGGTGGAGCGAATCGGTCACGTCACGAAGACGTGTGGGATCGACCCCCAAATGGTCGCTTCCGACGGTCCGCATCACCGAGATTGATTCACCCGAAAGTTAACGTGTCGCCAAGTTTTCGGTTTCACATCAGTCGTAGTCGTAGGCCAGGACGTGTCCTGGCACAGGTGCACCAGGACAGGTCCTGGCCTACGAGAAAACACTCTAATTCCACATCCGCACTGGGCAAAGCACTTTTTTGCCGCACGTTTACCATGCAACCTAAGAAAATATCATGCAATACGAATCAAAAACACTCGACCTACTCCGCCGTTCTCGGCCGTCACCTGACACGGATGCCAGCGGACCACCGGGACTGCATGTTACCGAACTGGTTCCGCTGGCCGAAGTCGAACGACGTTATATGACGTACGTGCTCGATTCGGTCGGAGGAAACCAAACTCGCGCCGCCAAGATTTTGGGCATTGATCGCAAAACGCTTTATCGCAAGTTGAAGCAAGCTGAGTCGCGTGCGCGATCACGTTTCCACGCAAGCCAATTGCACGAGGGCGGCGGCGATCTGATCGAGCGGTAGAACGCTGTCGATCACGCCGCCTTCAACGGCCACGCGGGGCATCCCATAGACGACGCAACTGGATTCATCCTGTGCGATCGTTGGGGCTCCGTTGGCGTGCATTTTTTGGAGGCCGTCGAATCCATCTTGACCCATGCCGGTCAGAATCACGCCAGCGGCATTCTGACCAAGATTTTCGGCCAACGACGAAAATAGGTGAGTCCCGGCAGGCCGAAATCCGCCAATGGCCGGCTCGTCGGATAGTCGAATACGTCGACTACGGGTGACGCCCATATGCATGTCTTGCGGAGCAACATAGACGGTGCCATTTTCGACCCGTTCCTGGTCCACGGCAAGCTTGACGGTCAGCGGGGTTACGCTGTTAAGCCAGTTGGCGAAACCGTTGACGAAACTGGGAACGATATGTTGCACAAGCAAAAGCGGGACAGGGAAATCGGCTGGCAATTGGCCGAGTAATTTTGCCAGCGCGGGTGGTCCGCCCGTCGATGCAACCACGCCGATGACTTGAATTTTGCCGGTGGGAACTTTGGGAATGGCCGCGGCAGTCGTGTCGGCCTGCGACGCGGGGGACGCGGCAGGTTTGAGCCGTCTGCGATGCCGGATCACAAACACCTTTGCCATCGCACCGACCGTATCGACGATCTCTTTGGACATGGCGTCGAAATTCGGCGCATTGGGACCCGTTGGTTTCATGATCACCGTCAACGCGCCGGCACGCAGCGCCTGCATCGTCGTTTCGACTTCTTGAGCACGACTGCTTGCCGAAACAATCACGATTGGCGTGGGCGACTCGATCATGATTTCTTTGGTCGCGTCCAAGCCGTCCATGATGGGCATGTTGATGTCCATCGTGATGACATCAGGCTCCAATTCTTTCGCCTTCGTGATTGCTTCCTGCCCATTGTGGGCGTAGCCAATCACCTCGAATCCCGCTTCCTCGGTCAAGATCCCTGCTAAGACCGCTCGCGAAGTCGGTGAATCATCGACGATTAAAACCCTGTGCATGCCCATCCTGCTATACGAGTTGTGCCAATGTGTCGAGCAGATTCTGTTGATCGAAACTGCCTTTGACGATGTAGGCACTCGCACCCACTTTAACGCCTTCTTCCTTGTCGCGATCAGTTCCCCTGGCTGTCACCAGGACGATCGGAATTTCCGC
>JABDKS010000454.1 GCA_013002105.1 Pirellulaceae bacterium
GTCCGACCCTCCCGCCGCGCGGGAGGGTGAATCAGAAATGTAAAGTAAGTGCCATTGCCCGATAGCCCCGGTTGTTTTCGCAACGAGCCGCGACGATCGACGTGCGGCTATCAGGACGGGACCGTCAACCTTTGTGCACCGTCGGGATTGCCGACGCTACCGAGCTTGGATCGCCTACAGAGCCTCGCTGCCTTCGAGCACTTGGATCTCGGCTCCGTCCAAGAAACTGACCAGTGCTTTCGCACGATACGGCTGCTGCAGCTTTCGCACCGCTTTGCTCTCGATCTGACGCACTCGCTCGCGGGTGACTTGAAAAATCCGACCGACCTCTTCGAGGGTGTACGTATATCCATCGGCCAGTCCGTAACGAAGTCGCAGGATCTCGCGTTCACGGTAATTCAACGTTTCCATCGCCAGATCGATCTGCATCTTCAACGCTTCACGATTGGATTCCAGCAACGGATCGTCGTCGCGGTGGTCTTCCAAGAATTCACCGAACACGCTGTCTTCATGATCTCCGATGGGTTGATCCAACGACAACGGTTGACGGCTCATTTTCAAGATCACCCGTGTGTCGTCGAGTGACAAGCCACTTTTTGCCGAAACCTCCTCGGCGGTCGGTTCACGACCCAACGCCTGAACCAAGTCCCGCGTGATCTGACGAATTTTGTTCATCGTATCGATCATGTGAACGGGAACACGGATCGTGCGACTTTGGTCGGCAATCGCTCGGGTGATCGCCTGGCGAATCCACCACGTCGCGTAAGTGCTGAATTTGTAACCACGAGCATGCTCGAACTTGTCGACCGCTCGCATCAATCCCGTGTTGCCTTCCTGAATCAAATCCAAGAACGACAAACCGCGATTGCGATACTTCTTGGCGATCGACACGACCAACCGCAAGTTCCCGGCGGACAGGACCCGTTTTGCCGCATCATAGTCATCGCGATAATCATCACATCGAGTAACGCGACGCTCAAGTGTTTTGGGGGTCTCGTAGGTCAACCGCATCAGATAGTGCAGTTCGCCCCTGAGTTCGTTGACTGTTGGCATACCTGGCAAATTCAACGCTTCCGGCTCGCCCAACAGCTTCTGGATTTCGACCATTCGATCCGATGCCTTGCGGAGTTTCTCGAACAGCGGCTGCAGTTTTCCGGTCCGCAGATTCATTTCTTCGACCAATCGAACCGCTTTGTTGCGACGCACGACCAGGTTTCGCCAAGCCGCCCGGCGTTGCCGCATCGGCAAGCGTTTGTTGATCGCGGTCAGATAGTCTGCTTGATTCATTTGCAGCAATGCCGTGAGCGTGACAATGTTCGGCACGATCCGCTGCATAATCGCCTTCTTTTCGACCGCGTTGGTCACGCTGACTTCGATCGTCCGATCCAAACGCAGTTTCTTGTCGCGAACCTGTTCCAAAAGCTTGAGCGATCCCTGCAACATGAAATCGGTTGCGAGCATCCAGTGGCGATACTTGTCACGAGTCCATTCGATCTGCTTTGCCGCCGAGACTTCTTGTTGGCGAGTGAGCAATGGGATTTGGCCCATTTGCATCAGGTACATTCGCACGGGATCTTCGGTCGGATCGGTCTCCGAATCGTCACGGCGGCGTCGATCGTCGCTGGCAACAACCTCTTTGTCATGGGCGTCAACGAATTCTTGCCCCATCACGCGGGATCGGCGATTCACCGATTCTTCGGCACTGAAAGCGTCATCCTGCAAGCTACGGCGGCTAAATTTCTTTCCCATCAACATCTCCTCAAAACCCGTGTACGATTGAACGATTAGGTGTTTGGGGAGAAATGCAGCTTGAGTGCCTAGAATCCGGTCGGGCAGCGTAGAAAGCATGGAAAGCGTTGTGGGGGAATGAGTTACGCGAATAGAAGAACTTCGTCACTGCCCCAATGTGTTGCCGAAAAGCCACCGATGATGTTTCGCAAAAACAACACCGGTCGCGACGATACGTCAGGGAAATAGCGAGCGTCCTGCCTTACGAAGTTCCTGTCACGCTAACGTAAGTCACTCTTAATGCCCTACACGATGGTTCTCGCAGGATTTAGACTTCTATTTTTATTGGTCGCGTAATGAACCCTGCTGGATCATGGATTCCACTGACGATTCTTCCCGACCAATCGATGACGAATTTTCGTGGTTAGACGCGAATCGATTTCGGCGGATCGAGCAGGCACGCGATGACTTAGCGGCAATTTGGCGGTGCGGCGTTGCACCCGATTTGCTGGAAATGTTACGTGATCGATTGGTCGTTCAATTCGATCAACTCGATGACTTGGATGCGGCCGTATCCAATCTCAGTCGTTTCGTTCTCGCTAGTCGTAGCCCAACAGCATTGCTCGCCTTGTTCGAGCGAGATCAAGACGCGCTGCCGGCCCTGCTACAAATCTTCGCCACGGGGCAACCACTGGCAAATCGATTGATCGCTGATCCAGAAAGTTTCGACTTGATGCGGGCCAGTGACGGACAGCCCGCCCAACGTCGCTATTTGGTCGACGAACTGGTCGCAGAAATTCGCGGTATCGATAGCGCCAGTCGCGCGGCCTTGGCGATTCGTAAATTCACCAGTCGTGAACTCACTCGCATTGCCTACGGCGAATTTGTGCGGGGATTGACACCAGATC
>JABDKS010000465.1 GCA_013002105.1 Pirellulaceae bacterium
GTCAAAACCAAGATGCAAATCGTGACCGATGCGTCGGTTCGAGCTGCCGGTCGCGAGTATGTCAACAGTGCCGACCCAGCGTTAGCGCTTGCTGCTGCACAACAGATTTCGAATCTCAATCCGGTCGGCACATTCGTTGTTCCAATCGAAGCGGGGGATTTGGAGTTCGGTGCCAGTTCACGGACAGGATCCAATCAAAAATACACATTCAACTCTGGAGCCGCTAACGGTAACGCAGTTCGACTGACCACCAATGCCCTGGCCGGCGGCAGTGGATCGGCCCCCGAGCCGTTCTTTCCGATCTTTGGATCGAATTTCGAAATCCGCCCGACCCTTTCCGCAACGAACACACAATCCACGCTCGATGTGGCCCTGGTAGTCGACCGTAGTGGTTCGATGCGAAACCCTGCCATCACCGGCGAAGCCTCCCAGCCAGCGGCCGACCCCACCGAAGTTCCATTGAATTCGCGTTGGCGCGATTTGGTCGCCGCCGTTGACATCTTTTTGGTCGAATTGGAATCATCAGCGAGTCTCGAAAAGGCATCGCTGGACTCCTATGCCGATACCGCGTCGAGCGACGTTGACCTGAAATTCGATTACAAGCCGATTCGCGACAAAATGGACGACTTCTCCAAGTCATTCCCCGGAGGATCCACCAATATCCACGACGGAATCACTAACGGCATCGCGGCGGTGACCAAACCCGGCAAAGCTCGTGACTGGGCAGTCAGCGTGATTGTTTTGATGAGCGACGGGAACGCCACCTCCGGTGACGATCCTTTACTGGCAGCCAGTACGGCCGCGGCACAGGGCATTCCGATTTACACCGTTAGTTTCAGCGAAGAAGCCGATCAAGTGTTGATGGCGCAGATCGCGGACGATACGGGCGGTAGACACTTTCACGCTGATAATGCGACGCAACTAGAAGACGCGTTTCGTGCAATCGCACAAGCCATCCCGTCGCTATTGACACAGTAACTCGGGATCACGAGTTACCTGGACGTGTCATCCATCGACAATCAACATTCACCATCACGATTTATCATGAAACGTCATCTTTTTCGTTCCGGATCTCCCTCCAAACGCCGTGGTGCCGCAGCGGTGGAGTTTGCGATCACCGTTTCAATCCTGCTGATGATCGTTTTTGCGATGATCGAGTTTGTTCGTTTGAGTATCGTTAGTCATACCGTCGAAGACGCGTCGTATGCCGGCGCGCGTGCTGGAATCATTTACGGCGCGACCGTGGCGGAAGTCGAAAATGCGGTCCAAAACCACCTTGCGATTTTTGACATCAGTAACGCCGTCATCACGGTCACGCCCGATCCCATCGATGACGATGCGCAAATCGTAACGGTCAATGTCGACGCACCCATTGCCCAAAACACTTGGATCACGCCCGCATTCTTTGGCGGCACCGTTTCGGGGCAAACGCGAATGTTGGCCGAACGATCGGCCGATAAGATGCGAGCGGCGTCAGCAAACGCGACGGCGCCGCCCCCTCCACCACCCATTTAGAACACCTTCAGAAATGTCGTAGTCCATCGCGCGAGAGGAAAAGGGGTCACGCGAGGAGAATGGGTCAGGAATCAATCGTGCGAAGCACCCTGTGGGCCATTTGGCTATTGATTCCTGACCCCTTTTCCGGTTCGTCCCACATCATTCCTAAAAATGCTCAAGTGGACTTCGGGCCGCGGTACCTGTCTGCCGCCCACGTCGCGCGTTGCGATCGTTTGAGTTGAGCCGATCTGCGGACGCAGTTATCATCGGCAGCCATCTTTGACATCGCAATCTGTCTTTGCGTGTCGTTTGCTACCTGCTGAAACGAATTGCGCTGTCTGATGCTGACGATCCGTCTTACTGCTTGCGTTGTTGCCCTGGGCCTAGTCATGCCCGCCGGCGTCCTGCCTGCCGATCGCCCTAACATCGTCTACATCATGGCGGACGAACTGGGGTATTACGAACTGTCCTGCATGGGCAACCCCCACATCCAGACGCCGCGTATCGACAAGATGGCTCGGCAAGGCATTCGGTTTACACAAGCGTTGGCGGGATCCGCAGTGTGCGCTCCGACACGATGTTGTTTGATGACCGGCAAACACAGTGGGCATACGTCGGTGCGAGTCAATGGCGGCGGAACACCGCTCCGAGCCGAGGAACTGACGATCGGTTCCATCTTAAAAGACCGTGGCTATGCCACTGGCGGATTTGGCAAATGGGGATGTGGTGGCCGCGGGTCGACGGGAGTCCCGGAAAAGCACGGATTTGATGTGTTCTATGGCTACTACGACCAAGTCCACGCACACACGTATTATCCGCCTTACTTGGTCCGCAACAGTCAAGAAGTGCCCCTGAGCGGTAACCATGGTGCTAGCGACGGTGACACCTACTCCCACTACCTGATCCATGACGCGGCCAAACAGTTTATCCGCGATCATCAAGATCAACCTTTCTTTTGCTACATGCCAATTACACCGCCGCACGGAATTTTTGACATTCCCGACGAGGATCCAGCTTGGCAAATCTACCAAGACAAATCGTGGCCCGAGCAGGCCAAACGCTACGCAGCGATGGTTACGATGGTCGACCGCCAAGTCGGCGAGGTACTGGATCTACTGACCGAGTTGGATTTGCAGAAAAACACGCTGGTATTTTTTTGCGGCGACAATGGTGGCAACGATTATTTTGCTGACAGCAAACACCCGCGTGGTTTTCACGGCGCCAATAAGCATCCAAAAACAGGCGTCGAGTTCCGTGGACGCAAAGGCCAACTTTACGAAGGCGGTCTGAGGATACCGATGATCGCGAGATGGCCCGGTAAAATCGAATCCGGACGTGTCAGCGATCTGTTGTGGTATTTCCCCGATGTGATGCCGACCGTCGCTGAACTCTGTGATGCAAAGCTTCCCGACGACTGCGACGGAATCTCGATCGTGCCAGAACTGTTGGGCGAATCGACCGCCGGTCGCCCGCAAGAACAACACGATTACCTGTATTGGGAAATCGGCAACCAACGTGCCGTGCGGATGGGAAATTGGAAGGCGATTCAGCCGCGCGGCCGCCAGTGGGAACTGTACGACTTGCAAAACGACATCAGCGAAACCAACGATGTGGCCGCAGCGAATTCAGAGACGTTGACCAAACTAAAGACTTTCGCGGAACTGTCGCACACGGACCCCGTCGAAGGAACGTTCTCCGATCCCCAACTGCACGAGCGGGATCGTCAGGCTAAATACGGAGGTAATCCCAAACGCTCGGACCAAGCCAACGTGCTGCCCAAAGAAGGTTTACTGCCCAACGCCGATTTTCGACTACTGCGTTTCAGTAGCCAAAGCGTCGGTGATCGGCGGGCGGTCAGCGCGATCGACGGTGATCCAAAAACTCACTGGCACACCAGTTTCACACCCAATGTATTGGAACATCCCCACGAACTGGTCATTGACCTTGGCAAGCGGTAC
>JABDKS010000499.1 GCA_013002105.1 Pirellulaceae bacterium
GTGCAATAAGGTGTCGTGTACGAATGGCACTGCTGTTCGTATCGTGCCGGCTCGCGTCGATTCTGACGTGGTGCGTGTTGTTTTGATTGTCATGCCGCGATGACCATCTGGCATGAGGATTCCCCCCCACGTTTTGGCCGTCATTGTGAACACCTTTGGTTGAAGCTTCTTCATTCGCGATTTCATTGGATCGGGACGATTTCGTGAAATACGTTAATCATTTTGTGGTGATTTTGATCGCCCACTTATTGGTGTCGGCGGTTCAGTTGTTCGTTCAGGAGGACCGTGGAACACGCGTTGTGAGGGAGGGTTCGGAATAAGAACCTGGGCACGAGTCGGACGATCTGCGGCGGATTGCCGACTTGGCACTGGTTCCGCCGAAACTGAATACATCACCACTGCCCCATTACGACCTGGACCGACCTGATTATGGGATGACGATCGGGATTGAAGGTACACCCAAGGGTCGACTTTGGGCTTGCTGGGTCGCTGGAGGGGACAGCCTTCGAAGGCATTCTTTGTGCTCGCGACCAGCGATGACGATGGCAAGCATTGGAAGGGTGGGCTCGTGATTGACGAACGCAGAGGCATCTCGTACCCAGATGGATTCCAAGCTCCCGATGGAACCATTTATATTTCCTATGATCGCAATCGAGCGACTGACGGTGAAATTCTGATGGCCCGTTTTCGCGAAGCCGACCTATTGGCTAAGAAGTTGGTCAACAAAAAATCAAAACTGAAAATGCTAATCAGTCGACCGCTCGGCATAGCAAAATCACGGTAGCAAGGGATGCACTATCCGGCGACTCGCTACTTCAATGGCGCGAATTGGGTACCAGGCTTGCTCGATCTGATTCGATGTTTGCTCGCCGGTAAATGGTACTGATCGCGGACGTCGGTTTGCTGGCCTCCCGAACCGTCAAAATGCGTCAAAGCAAAACTTTTGTGCTATGATTTGAACGCTGTAGCCGAAGCATTTCGCAAGTTTCACTAAGGCGCAAACGAGAGATTGCGATCGTGGGCGGCAAAACGGTGCCTTGCCTTTGCAGCCTACTTACTTACATCGTGTAATGCGTACGATGCTGACACCCAAACGAGGGTTTCTCCCTGACTGATAGAACACCACGACCGAGCGTCTTTCGATTTCATTTACGCACGTTGCTGCTGAGCGTCGTCTTGATTGGAATTGGCGCTGCGTGGTTGACGGATCACGCTCGCCTTCATTCTCAATTGCAACAATCGCAACTTGAGAGTCGCGTGCTTAAAGAACAACTCGCTGCGATGCAAACTCGAATTGCCGAACAACTAGGTTCGATGGCGACGCCGGGCACATGGGGCCAGTCGAGTGATCGGTGGGCGACTGCCGACGAGTTCCTTGAGATGCTCAAGACAACATCCGATGATGAAGAATTCATTTCCTCTGCGTCGTCGCTAGCCGAGACTCGTCAGCAGGTTTTTAATGAATCGATCAGGCAGCTAACCAGTTTGCTCAGTACCTCCGACGCCCGCAGTCGCCAACGAGCGTTGATCACCATCGGATTCATGCAGCATTACCGGCCCGAGCAAATGACCGAGCATACTGATTCGGTTGTCGCCGCGATCATTCCCCTATTGAGTGATCTCGACGAGAATGCGGAGGCAATTGGGACGCTGGAGGCCTTTGGATCTAATGCACGTGACGCGATTGGCCCACTGCGGTCGATCATGGACGACGACAACGCGTGGTTCGCTCCGGCAGCCGCGGTCGCGGTCGCTCGAATCGACCCCACTGTCGAGATTGGTACCAGGCTTGCGGAGTTCGTGTCACGGCATCCAGATTGGTATACAGCGGCATTTCACCTTGGCGAGCACATGGAATCGCACCAGGCACGGCGAGTCCTGTTGAAAGCCTATAAGGAAGACAAGGATGAGCTGAAACGCAGTGGGATCATTCAAGCACTGAACCAGATACAAATCGAGCCTGAGCAATGAACTGACGTGTATCGCAGGAGATGCTTGTCGGATTTCAGGTTGGGAGATCCTATTTCAGTTTGTTTGACTGCTAGAAGTAAATGAGTATTCCCCCTGTGTCGTGCATCGTTGCGATGGCAAGGTAGAGTCGTGTACGACCCGAGGCCGAGTCTCCAAGGGTGAATCGTGTGTCGCGTTGTCTCAGTGCTGACCGAAGTCCGATTGGTCGCTACGGTCCGCGGTTTTTTGACTGGTATCGTATCGCGACCTACCTAATTGACCGGCGCCAATTTGGAATTAGAACGCTGTGTTTTCCCGTCCCGCTAGCCGCACGGCGCTGGCCGCGGTTCCTTTCGAAGACAACCGGGGCTATCGCCGAATGGCACTTACTTCACTCTCCCGCTGGCGGGAGAGTCGGTCTCTCAGGACCGGAGAGGGCGGCTTGTTTTGTTTGATCTTTCGTTTTTGCGCCAAGAACCCTCCCCGGCCGCTACGGCGTCC
>JABDKS010000500.1 GCA_013002105.1 Pirellulaceae bacterium
GCGTTAAGTAACCAACTGCTACCACCGCAGGACAAATCGAGTGGCAATCGGGTGACGCCAATCATGGCCGAAGCCCAGCAGTTTGTTTCGGAGGCATTGAGCAAGCGGCAGATCCTGTGGCCGTCGGATCACGACGATCATGGTCAAAATGTCGATGTTCAAAACATGCAAACCATAGCGTCCCCGCACGCATCGTCGCCGTTAGGGTCCGTTGCACGCGGGCCGGACTCGCTCTCACGCGAGCCGGTGATAGCGATTGAAATGCCGGCGATTGATGAACCGAGCGTTTTAGATTCGCCAACGATCGCCGACGCCGTTCCCCAGCCGGCTGAGGAGCGTCACTCTGTTTTACCCCGGTCGATCGCCGTTTTGGCCAAGGTACTGCCACGTCATAGCGAAGCGGCGAAGACCACCGAGCCCGCTCCGGCTGAGATTCGTGTCGCCGAGACGCAACACACCACCGACCAAGTCGTCCGGCGACCCGTCCACGGCAATCCGGCGGCTTGGCCGAGCACGCCCAAGTTGACCGCACAACTACAGAGCCTTGCGAGCACCGCGGCGCATGGGCAATCGGCTGCCGATGCCAGCAGGTTCGCGTCGGCAACGTCTGTTTCGATGACCACGGTGCGTTGGTCCAAACAAGTGGCGGATTGCTTGACCGAATTGCGGTCGCTATCGCGGCTGGGCGAACCGCGCGCCGGCGAATTGATCGCACAGCTAACGGAACTCGCTGACGTAGGCCTTTTGCATGCTGAAGCGATGAGTGATCGCGAGCAGCAAATCCAATGGCTGGTGGCGGCGCACGCCGTCAACCGCCGCGTCGCGGTTTGGTCGCCGATTTACCAACTGGTTACCGATTCAAGCGATTGGGTAGATCAACCAAAAGCCGGCGCGAGCTCGAATGAGCTGGCGACGATTATCGCGCATGTAGAATCAGATTTGGTGCAAACCGGTGACGTCGCCGGTTGGTCGCAGTATTTGATGTTGCAGGAAATTGAAGACGCAGCGACAGGTGACCAGTCGCAACATCGCACGACTGTTGCGCGTCAGGCACTCGCTCGGATGCAATGGGAAGGCTTAGAGCCCGGGCACGCTGACTGGCTCGACCGACCATCCGTCGACCAGTTAGCGTCGACGTTGCGGATATGGGCTGGCGGTGCCGTGGATTACGCATCGCTGATGAATCAGATCGAACGTCAGGAAGCTGACGCGATCGACTTGGCGGCGATCAACATTGCGGACGCGACACAGACGTTGCGTTTTGCCAACAACCCGATGGCGATCGAAGTTGCGCGGGCGATCGATACGCATTATCGAAACGCGAATATTCGCACCGCCATCAGCCAAGAGTGGATTCAGCGAATGATTCCCACAATCGAGCCGCAGACGGTTCCCGTGCGTGCCACCATGTTCGGTAGCCGAATCCGCGGATACAGCCAGATCCACAGTGACTTGGACCTCAAGTTGCAACCATCGTCGGATCGCTGGACATTCACGCTCAATACACTTGGAACGGTCAAGACACAGTCGATTGGCCGTAAGGGCATTACATCCATCGCCACCCGCGGTGATTCCACATTCAACGCGACCACGCCGGTCGAGATTTCACGTGACGGCGTCGCCGCTGGTGATTCGAACGCCGATGTTCGTGGCCGAACACGATTGCGCGGCGTCGAATCCAGCTATGACAATTGGCCGTTGATCGGCAGGCTGGTGCGTAGCATTGCCGAATCGCGCTACAGCGAAATCGCCAACACGTCATCTCGAAACGCGAATCGTCGCATGAAAACGCAGGTCACCAGCGAAATCGACCGACGTCTGGATACCAGGATCGACAAAGCATCGACAACCATGAACCAAATGGTTTTGGGGCCGTTAAGCCGCTTGCAGTTGTCGCCGCAAGTCGTTGACATGCACACGACCGACGAACGTTTGGTTGCGCGTTATCGGTTGGCGGGACAATCGCAGATCGGATCGTTCACACCGCGACCGCGAGCACCGAGCGACAGTTTGGTGAGTGTGCAAGTGAATCAATCTGCCATCAATAATTCGTTGGAGCAAGTCGTACCATCGGGCACTCCCACGACGATTGAATCGGCATTTAACAACACGCTGACGATGTTTGGACGCGAAGCTGCTGAGATGCCCGAGGACATTCCCGCGGACGTGATGATTCAGTTTTCAAAATCAAGACCCATCACGATCGAAATCGAAGAAGGATTGGTGTGGATTACGATGCGAATCGTGGAATTGAGCCGTGGTCGCGGGCCAAAACTTCGCACATTCATTGTTCGTGCGGCCTACCGACCGGAAATTGATGGACTCAACGCATCGCTTCATCGCGAAGGCCACTTGCGAATCAGCGGCCCGGGAATGTCGATGCGAGAAAGATTACCGATCCGCGCGATCTTTAACAAAGTGCTGTCGACCAACCGAGCGATTCCATTGACTTTGCCGCAACTGGCAAACCATCCGGCATTAGAGAATTCGGAAATCAGTCAACTGGAATTGCGTAACGGATGGATCGCAATGGCGATCAGCGATCGCCGTCCCGATCGCGTTGCCGAGCGACCCTAGACTGAGCGACCCTAGACTGAGCGACCCTGGGCTGAGCGATCCACTGCAGG
>JABDKS010000520.1 GCA_013002105.1 Pirellulaceae bacterium
TTGCGTGATCACGGCCGGATGAAAAGTGGTCATCGCGTGCTGGTGAACGGCGCCAGTGGTGGCGTCGGAATGTTTGCGGTGCAAATCGCGAAGGCAAATGACTGTCACGTCACCGCCGTGGCGAGCGCATCCAACGCAGAGTTTTGTCAGTCCCTGGGCGCAGATGATTTTCTCGATTATGCCGAGACCGACTTCACCAAGTCCGATCAGCAATGGGACTTGATTTTTGATGCGGCCGGCAAATCAAGTTATTGGTCGTGCAGAAAGGTGCTCAATCCCAAAGGCAGATTTGTTTCCACAGAACCCAGCGTGCGTGGCATCCTAATGTCACTTGTCAGCTGGCCGCTCTCCAAATCAGGCAAAGTCATGCTCGCAAAACCGAACGGGGACGATCTCCGCGAGCTGATCGAGCTGCACAGCGAAGGAAAACTCTCGGTAACCATCGACCGTCAATATGACTTGCGCGAGACAAGTCAAGCGCATCGCCGAGTCGAAACCGGCGTCGATCGCGGCAAGGTTGTGATTAACGTCACGCAGGTAGACCAGTAGGGTCTAATCACGTTCACCTTCGCGGCTTCACATTGGCGACGACGGTAATGTGTGATTCCGAATAAACGCGAACGCTGGACTCGATGATCCACAATCATCGATCAACAGTTTTGATTCTGATCGAGTCGACCAGCAGCTCAAAAGGTCCGGCTTTTTTATCGCCCAGCAAAATTCCGATCGAGTTGACCTTTTCGGGGTCGAGTTGATCCGCCTTTCTGGGGCGTCCAAACCAGTGAGCGACAAACTTGTCCAATGGCAACTCCACTTCAATCCATTCATTGGCTTTCGTTGGAAAGTCTTGTTGAAATGAATACGCGGTACGCCGCTCAGGTGTATAGAGATTAAACGTATACTTTCGACCGTCACCTTTGACGCGCAACACGATTGTCTGCCCCGGTTTCAAGTTGAGTTGCTGGGGACTCAATCGGACCGATGCAAAGCCACCATTGTTGGCCAATGACAGGGTTCCCCGAAACTTCAGGTGTCCGTCCTCAGTCACGGAGACTTGACTGGTCGATTTACCGCCCATCACACCGTCATTGACGATTCGCCACGACTTCACAGCAGCCTTGTCCGTAAATTCGAACCGCCAAGGATTCTCGTCCGCACGCACGATCGTGGTGCCAACAGTCAACAACGCCAGCAGAAGTAAAGGGAGAGCTTTCATGTCAAATCGAGAATGTGGCATACCGGTCACGGGTTTTGAGAATCGAAGGAATCGCGGAATTGGATCCGTGCGATCGCGTAGACCAGCATGCGCGGAAGCTCGAACTCCAGCAAGCCTTTCGACACGGTAAAGCGGATCGGTTGCGGATCAGGTTGTTCCGGTGATACAACGTCAACACCCGTCACATCAATTTGCGCGGGCAACACGAATTGTACGCCAATTGATTCGACGGCAATCGGTTTCTCGGCAACGATTCCGCCACCGGGATCTGGGCGGCCGTTGCGCTGGGGCGGCTCATCGCGATCGTAATTGACAAAGTGCAAGGCCAAGCTGTTTCCTGTTGCGGGTCGACTCGCAGAGACGCGAACTGCTGCGGGGGCAGCGAAGCGGCTCAGGCCCGATCGAACCCGCGGCGGCAATTCGGTGGTTTCCGCGGACAGCACTGCCGCGTATCGGGTCCGCGTTTGTTCGTCGCACAAATCGTCCGGCATGACATCGAATAGCACGTGCTGGTCGAGCAACTTTTTGCCGATGCTGCGGAACGTGTCGACTGCCGTAACATCACCTTGATGCACGGCACGTCGCGGAAACATCAACAGCACTTCCGCATGCGGCCGGTTGGCGCGAAAGACCTGGTCATAGCGTTTCAGGAACTGGTAATACTGAACGATCGTCCGACGGGCTGCGGGATCGGTGAACCGAGTGTAGAAGCCCATCGGTGCTCCACCATTGGCCGCAAGTTCGGCGATGGCGGAGCGGATGCGTGTGCTTTCGTATTTGCCCAACGTGAACGGTTTGTCGTCGAAAGCACCGCGAATGTACCTCGCTTGCAACGTCGCATCTCCGAAATCGCCGTTTGCCAAATCGGTGTAATTGGCCGCGGAGCCCGTGCTGTACCAAAGGTAGTCTTCGTCCTTGCCCCACTGTGCTGCCGGCAGCAAGC
>JABDKS010000583.1 GCA_013002105.1 Pirellulaceae bacterium
GCAATGACAGCCACTTGCTGATCGGATAACGGTGGCGAATCCTTTGGCATCGAACGATCCGGGCCGGCGATTATGTCCAGCAAAGCACTTGATTGGTCGCCTGGATCGACCATTCCGCTTGCAAAAAACGATTCGCTTTTAGCGAGCGAGAAGTCACCCTTTGGGTTCGCTTCGTTGTGGCAGCGCACGCAATGGACAGCAAAGATCTCCGCAACCGGTTCAAAACCCACCTCGGCGTGCGCACGGTGAACCGGCATCGTCGCGTGTGCAATGGCCAGTATGCAGAAGGGAATCAGGACGCGAAAAATCATGATCCAGATTGGGCAGGGGTGAGGCGGGAACACATATTGTAATGACGTTGACCTGCCCATTTGGTCAACTCGTTGCCAAAACGGCGACGTTTCTGGATGCCGCTTGTTCTCGGGGGCGTGTTTGGACCGAACGAATCAGTACCCGTATAGCGAATCGGCCAATCAAGATAGGCGGCGTTGGTCTAATATGGGATCACGAACTGATTACTCGTCACGACAAACATGCCCGGTACGTACCCCTCCATGCGACTACACCTCACAAACGTATTTTGTGTTTCTCTGCTTAGCTGCTTTCTTTCGTCACACGCCTTTGGCCAACAAGCTGAAATTCCGGCAGTCAAAGAAAACTTTCATCTATTTCTGTTGATCGGCCAATCCAATATGGCAGGCCGCGGCACGCTGACCGAAGCGGACAAGATTCCCGATTCCAAAATCTGGATGTTCAACAAGCAAAACAAATGGGTTCCGGCGGTCGACCCGCTGCATTTTGACAAACCAAAGATTGTCGGTGTCGGCTTGGGTCGCAGCTTTGCCGCCGAAGTTGCGAAGGCAAATCCCGATGCTGAAATCGGATTGATTCCATGCGCCGTTGGCGGTTCGGCCATCGCCACTTGGCAAGAGGGTGGATATCACGCCAGCACTAAAACGCATCCGTACGATGACATGTTGCGCCGACTCCATGTCGCAATGCAAAGTGGCACGCTGAAGGCGATTTTGTGGCACCAAGGAGAATCGGACAGCAAAGCCAAATTGTCCACGATCTACGAAACGAAACTACATGAATTGATCGCCGGTTACGCACAGAATCTGGCGACCCGACCGTCCCTTTCATCGCCGGGCAATTGGGCCAATTCAAAGAACGCCCCTGGAACGAGGATAGAAAACGCGTCAATGCCGCACACGAAGCATTGACCGACAAGATTCCGCACGCGCGATTTGTGCGTTCGGATGGATTGATACACAAAGGTGACGAAACCCATTTTGACCGCGATTCTTATCGGGAACTGGGCCGACGTTACGCGAAAGCCCATCTGAAACCAGTCACCCAAGCGGCCACGCCTGCAAACGAATGATAGACAATACGTTTGGTAGGTTGCTGTTCGCCCACCGCGTGGCATCTGAGTGCGACTGTCAGCAATCGTCAATTACCGATACCCATCCGACTTCGCGAGCGTGTAAATTGGTCCCGCGATTAGTCAAACCCACCTCCATCCACCCCGGACTCTATGTTTGCCCCGCCGATGAAACCCACCTTGCCGCGCCTTGTTCTCGTCGTATTGATTTTTGGATTACTGATTCCGCCAGTCCCCTGCTCTGCCGACAACGACGCTGCAGCGGCCTTTCAGCTGGAGGACGGTGACCGTGTTGTATTGCTGGGTGATGGTCTGATCGAGCAAGAGCAATACGCTGGTTGGATCGAAGTGATGTTCACCACCGCGTTCGCTGACCGGGATGTGACGTTTCGCAATTTGGGCTGGAGCGCCGATACTCCGGCGGGCGATTCACGATTTGGCCTGAGCTTGCTGCAGGCAGGTCGCGAAGGGGACGACGAAGGTTGGAAACAACTGGTCAAGCAAATTGAACTTACCAAGCCAACGGTCGTCGTTTTTGGATATGGCATGGCCAGTTCGCTGGAAGGCGGTAGCGAAGGGATCGACCAATACAAAAGTGATTTTGAGCGGTTGATCGGGGCCATCGAGAATGTTTCTCCTCAGGCAAAGTTTGTCTTCTTGTCACCCATCAGTCGGTTGGATGATTCGCCACATAATGACACGATTGAAGCTTACGCCGACGCGACCGAGCAGATCGCTGCCACCCACGGCAAGGTCTTTGTCGATCTGACATCGGTGGCCATGTCTCCCGAGTTGCGCAAGGACCCAATCCACCTGAATGATGCGGGGTATCGGATCGCTGCGGCAGAAATCCAACAGCAACTTTCGCTCCAATCGAATTGGCAAACCAGCCCGCAGACCGAAGCACTTCGCGAAGTCATTGTTCGAAAGGGCCAATGGTGGTTTCACCGATCACGTCCGGCGAACATGGCATACGTGTTTGGGTTCCGAAAACACGAACAAGGTCAAAACGCAGTCGAGATACCGAAGTTTGACACGTTGGTGATCGAAGAAGAAAAACGAATCGCGTTGCTGCGAGCATTGCAAGTCGCAAATATCGAAAAAGTGAAACCGCAGATTGAATCACGGTACGCAAAATTCACCAAACAACCGACGCCTGAGTTTTCCGTTGGCGATGAATTGGAGGTCACTTTGTGGGCCGAGAACCCGCAACTGAACAAACCGATTCAAATGAACTTTGACCCGCAAGGTCGACTGTGGGTTGCCAGCAGCGAAGCGTACCCGATGATCGAAGTCGGTCAGTCGCCACCCGATAAAGTCCTGATTTTGGAAGACACGACCGGCGACGGGAGGGCTGACAAGTCGACTGTCTTTGCCGACGGACTGTTGATCCCGACGGGCGTCCAACCCGGAGACGGCGGTTGCTACGTTGCCCAAAGCACTGATTTGTTGTTCTTGAAAGACACCGACGGAGATTCCAAAGCCGATGTAAAGACACGTGTGCTGAGCGGATTCGGGACCGAAGACACACACCACAATTTGCACACGCTGCGTTGGGGACCCGATGGGCGACTCTATATGAACCAAAGTGTCTACACGCGGACCGACACTGAAACGCCCCGCGGAGTCGTGCGATTGAAGGGTGGCGGTGGTTTTCGTTACAACCCCAAGTCGATGCGGATGCAGATCTTCTTTCGCGGGCTCTGGAATTCCTGGGGACACCAGTTCGACGCTTACGGACAATCGTTCTTGACCGACGGCGCTGGTTTCGCGGGAATCGGTTACGCATTTCCTGGTGCCGCGTTTAACCCAGCTCCCAAGACCCGTCGCGTATTGGATCTGATCAGCCCGGGAAACTATCCCAAGTTTGCGTCAGCAGAAATCATTCAGGGTGATGCGTTTGGACCGCAGTGGCAAGGTTCGATCGTAACGTGTGATTTTCGTGCCAATCGTGTGACTCGTTTCAGCGTGATGGATCAAGGAGCGGGGTTTGTCACCAAGCAAGAAGACGACCTATTGCGGACGTCGGCAGCTACCTTTCGTCCCATCGACGTCAAACAGGGGCCCGACGGTGCGCTCTATATCGCCGACTGGTCCAACCCGATCATCAACCATGGCGAAGTCGACTTTCGCGATGAACGTCGCGATCGTTGGCACGGCCGCATCTGGCGGGTGCGATGGAAAGGCGCCGCGAAAAGATCGATCGAAGATTTGACGCAGTTGACCAGTGCTCAGCTGATGGAGCGTCTGAAATCCAATGACCGCTACACGCGTGATCAATCACGTCGTGTATTGATTGAACGTGGCGAAGACTTGTCAGCTGTTCTGGCGGATTGGATCGCGACACAGAGCGATAACCACGCACGGCTGGAGGGCATCTGGTTGGGACAAGCCACGGACACAGGAAACTTGTTTGAAATCGCAAAAAACGTGTTCGCAAGCGACGCGAAAGTGGACGCCGCGATCACGCGAGTCGTCAGCGACTGGGCGGATCCCAACGGTGACACTGAACATCCGCTGTCCTACGACGACGCGTTGGAATTCTTTCGTCAAGGCGTTGAACATCAGCATCCGCGTGTTCGACTCGAGTCGATCCGAGGCTTGGGAAAATTGGGCACGCTCCAGGCAGCCACCACGGCATTGACCGCGCTGGATCATCCACGCGATCGGTTCATTGATTTTGCGCTGGCAACGACCGTGGACGATTTGGTGGATCCCTTGATGGAGGCGCTCGAGAGCGGAGTATGGAAACCCGACACGGAGGCGAGATCACGGCAAGTTGAATTTGTACTGACATCGATCCAACCCGCACGGGCCAGTGCGTATTTGACCAAGCATTTGGCTGACAATCGGATCAGCAAGGATGGCCGTGGTCCTTGGATCAGCTTGATCGGCAAAGCGGGCGGACCGAGCGAGTTACAAACGCTCTATCAGCAAGTCACCAACGGCGGCTTTGATTCAGCTGCGACCGTACGCGCGATCGATGCGTTGGCCGACGCACAACGTTTGCGCAAAGTTCGTCCCGCAGGCGGAACCACGGGGATCAGCACGCTGCTCGCGTCCCCCGACGCGGCCGTTAAGATGGCCGCGACGCGACTGACCGGTCACTGGAAACTGGGCGGTCAAATTGGCAACCTGACGAAAATTGCATCGTCGGACAACGAAGGCGACGCGATTCGCCGTTCTGCTGTCGACGCATTGCGAACCATTGGTGGCTCAGGTGCGGCAACTGAGTTAACAAAACTGGCCAGTGGCGATGCTCCGTTGGCGATCCGCCAACACGCCGTCGTCGCACTGTCCGCCGTATCGATCCAGGACGCTACAGATCCTTTCTTCGACGTGCTCTCGCAGATCCAAAGTGAACAGACAGCACTTGAGTTGTGGCGGGGTGTCCTGTCGGCAAAAAATGCCGGCAACGTGCTGGCACAGCGAATTCCCAGCGATGGCGTTTCTGAAATCGCGGCTCGGGCGGGCTTGCGAGCCGCCAAGGACGGCGGGCGTAGCGAACCGAAACTGATCGCGGTCCTGACGCCGCTTGCGAAATTGGAAATGAACGTCGAAATGCTGACACCCCAGCGAATCCAAAAGCTGGCCGAGTTGGTTGCCAGCAGCGGCAATCCGGGACGCGGAGAATCCATCTACTACCGCGCCGAACTTGCTTGCGTGAACTGCCACGCGATTGGGGGTGTTGGCGGCAAAGTCGGACCGGACATGACCAGTTTGGGCGCAAGTGCACCGGTCGATTATCTGATCGAGTCCCTTTACGATCCCAATGCAAAGATCAAAGAGAACTACCACAGTGTGATCGTGGCTACCGAAGACGGTCAGACGTTGTCGGGCATCGAAGTCGAAAGCACAGATGATGAATTAGTGATTCGTGATGCCAACAATAAACTGGTACGTGTGGCCCAAGATGATATTGTCGCCAAAAAGGCGGGGCCGTCGCTGATGCCCAATGGTGTCGTTGACCGATTGAGCCAACAGGAACAAGTTGACTTGATCACGTTTTTGACGCGGCTTGGCAAGCCGGGCAATTACGACGCCAGTCAGGGTGGTGTTGGACGCGTCTACGAAGTTTTTGCTGGGAACCATCGCATCGAACAGGCTGGCGCGGACCGAATCATCAGTGGCGAATTAAAAGAGGGTTGGAAACCGCTACTGTCACGAGTCAATGGAAACGTGCAGGGCAGCACGCTGGCCGAGATGTGCAAACAACCCATCAATATCTCCTTGGTCAATGTCTATCTGCGAACCCGCTTTGATATGGCGACCGAGGGCGACGTCACCTTCACCGTCGCCGGTGCCACCACCGCCGAGTTGTGGATCGACGGGGAGCCCGTCGACGGTAAAACGTCGTTCAAAACAAATGTCAAACCTGGCAACCACACCGTGCTGGTCCGATTGGATGGGCGAGAACTGCCAAGAGTGTTCAAGTTGATTTGCAAGGACGTCCAATTTGCCATCGAGTGATGATCATGAATCAGCAAGTTTTGAAATTATCCATCACATTGTGTCTGCATACTACGCTCGCTACTTGTGTATCCGGATACGCAACGGCACAATCCGCGACTGAGGATTCAGACGATTCTGCGACGCAATTGAAACGCTCGATCGTACGAATCGTGATTCAACCGAAAACGAGTCGGCCGTTCAATTGGCAGCGCGGGGAACAGATCACACTTGGTGCGAGACTGATATCCGATGATGAATGCCGCGTCATTGGTGTCGCGACAGAACTAGAGTTGGTTGCCACGAAAACATTCAGAAACCGTGTTGAAGTCATTCTCCGGTTGACAACGGATCAGCGAAAGCGAGTCCTGAGGGCGGCCAAGATTAGTGAGTTATGGTTTGAGGCGATGCCGTTTCACCATGATCACATCGCGACGATGAAAAAGGACGTCGACTTTGTGCAGTATCTAGATGAGAATCCGCGATACCGACCGGCCAATGAAGGTGACTGGGGTCTCGGCGCCTCGATTTCCATGGCGGCGCCAACCGCCAACGAACTTTCAAGCCTTCGTCGTACCGAACAACAATAGCACGCACTAGTTGGAGCGCATGGTCGACATGAAAGTCCTTGCCATTCAGCATGATGCTGCTGACCCGCCCGCCGCGGCAGGCGAGATCGTAACAAATCTGGGACACGAATTAACGACGATTCGTTTGGATCGCGGCGACAAGATTCCCGCCACGCCTGATGCCGACATGTTGATGACGTTTGGCGGCGGTTTTTCGTTCACGCAGGGCGAACCGCCCCCCTGGTTTGCCGCCGAACAGAAGTTGATTCGCGACTACGTCGATACCCAGCGTAAGGTATTAGGAATCTGCCTGGGTTCCCAGATGATCTCATCCGCTTTGGGTGGAAAAGTGCGTCGCAACGACCAAGTCGAAGTCGGTTGGCACCCGGTCGAATCGGTCCCGGGATCGAGTTCCTGTCTGACCGATTTGTTCACTCAGCCAACGCATGTGTTTCATTGGCATCAAGATACGTTTTCGATCCCCGATGGAGCGAAACACGTGCTGCGATCACAAGGTTGCGACAACCAAGGTTTCGTGATTGACGACCGCGTGTTCGCCTTCCAGTGCCATCTCGAAGCGAACGAAAAGACCGTGCGAACTTTTTTAGCGGTTTCGAAACTCTGGCGGCAGGATTCGCGGTTTGTGCAAACCGAGCAAGAGATCGTTGGCGGCGTTGATCAGTACTTCCCGCATCAACAAGAATTGCTCCAGCGGATCCTGGTACGTCTGATGCAGTGATCGGTAGCGTGCCAGCTAGGCACCGTCTCGAAAATAGAGAGCGGCAAGGCGCTAGCCGACGGTGACACCGGAAATACCCGCGGCTAGCGCCGTGCGGCTCACATAGGATTGCGTTGATCTATATTTACGAGACGGTGCCTAGCTGGACAGCGCCACTTTTCATTGGCCGATGGGCGACAGCCCCGGTTGTTTTCGCAACGAACCGCGGCTATCTCCGTGCGGCTAGCGGAACGGGAAGACACAGCGTTCTGATTCCAAAGCGGCACTGTCCAGCTAGTCGTCGGCTTTGGTCACTCGCAGACTAGTGATCGTATAGTCGGCCCGACGATTTGACGCAGGAAACTTACGGCCCGCGTTACGACCGAATTGAATGTGGCCAAGCGTATTGATCGGATACAAAGTTTCGCCCACAAGGTGATCATTCACGAAAGAGCGGGTTTCGAAATACGAAACCTCCATCTTCAACGTGGCCTGCCTGGGTACGCTGGTCAGCGTTTGTTTGACAAAGTCACCTCCGCCAAGCCGTTCAGAAGGCAATCTGTCCTGAGTCACGGATCTTGTACCGGGCACAAAACGCAGCGATCGTCCGATCGTCGGCCCACCGCTGTAGCTTAACCCGACCGGCCCTGCAAATAAGGCGACTCCGTAAGGATCACGTTGCTGGGAATTGCAACGAACGTCCAATTCAACGGTGTATGGCTCTTTGAATCGTAATGGATACGTGAACACCAGATCCTTCAGTTTCTCCGACGCCTTGATTTGGATCGAATCGTCACGATAGATCACATTTGACAGGTTGTTGTCGACATAACCGAAATGATTCCATCCCGCCGCGGAATCGGTGATCAAGTCAACCGTTTTTCCCTGATGAAAGGCAACCGCGTGGCGATGCAATATCTTTATCGTTTCCATCAGGTCTGCAATCATCGCAACTGAAACGGCCTCGTCGTATCGTCGACGGCCATTGCGACGATCACTAAATTTTCCGGACGTTGTGGGATCGATCGCAGTGGAGTTTAAGACTTTGGCAACCGCTTGGGTCACCTGTTCGAGCGATTCCAGATTCAATTTTTCATCGCCCGCCAACAAGTTCCGGCAAACAACGTCCCAAGCGTTTTTCGTTTCTTGATCTGACGACATTCGGGCGACAAGAAACGGTTGACATAAGTGGACAGGAACACGTGCTTCATACAATCTCTTGGGGAAAATGACATTCTTGTAGCGATGTGAAAATCCAGACAATTCATCGAGGCGCCCACCATCCCACAAAATACGATAGATCAACGCTGCGTCGCGTCGGCTCACACGACGATCCGCATGTCCGGGATTCGCCCGTTCGAGCGAATCTAAAAACTCGATGATCTCATCTGCGAAACCGGATGCTTCATCGATTCGTACTGTCGAGGACCGCTCACGCATCCACTTTCGAATCGGTTCGGTAAATAGTATTCGGTGTTTGGGGTTAGCCGTGGCGTAACGTATCAGTTCCCTGCAATACCAATTCAGCTTTTCTATCGATCCACCCCACCGCGGCAGTAAAGACTGTGTCATCAATGCAGTGGTTGCGTGGCTATCACCTAATGATGTCAGCGAAATGCGATACCACTGTTGGCTGGTCAGCGGTGTACATCCAGCACGCGTTTCCAATTGCATCAGCTCACGCGGAATCAGTGGCAACTCTGGATCCATTTCCCACGCTTGGACCAAATGCAATGCTGCTCGAGAACTCGCCTGTCGAAAAAATTCCATGTTTCCGGGATGAATCTGCGATACGTATCCCCTGCCTCGAACGTGGGATCCGATGGATTCATAAACCGCTGCCGCGATCACCGGTTTCATCGATGGAGGACAACCTGTGTCGTCGGCGCGAAGCAGTGTGCAGACAAAGTCGATGAACCCTGGCCCATTCATCACGCGTGACATATTCCAAGAGCTTGCTGACAGAAACTGTCGTTGATTCTTGTCATGACCGTAGGACGTCCAAACTTTGGGTGCTGCATCGATCATCATTGTTGTCAGTCGAGCTAGATCATCCGGCCGAACATTTCCCTTGTGGTCGGCCAATGCTGCTATCGCTATGAATTTCGTCACGTCCGAACAATGGCGATTCATCAGCGATTGGTACATGGACCGCTGATAATCATCTTTTAATTGGCTGTTCAAGTGATCGTAGTTCAACAGCGTTAGCAGTATGATCGGATCGCGGTGCCCGTGTTGAAACGCAAGGGCGAATTCATTCAGCGCGTCGACGTCAATTTGGTTTCCCATCAATACGTCAAAAATCACCGCATCGTAGATGTGCAAGATTCGCTGTCGGATCTCGATGGTGTCGCTTGAGTTTTGTACGTAGTCTTGACGGATCGCGTCGAACAATGGCATGAACCCTTGCAC
>JABDKS010000598.1 GCA_013002105.1 Pirellulaceae bacterium
GGCCATTCCAGCGTAGCCGAATCAATTCGGGGAACTGTTCGATCGCGTTGTCTTGGCTGAACGGATTGTCGACCGGTCGGTGTCGTTTTTGTTGCCGGAAACGTTCCCGTTTGGGAATTGGGTCGCACTAGAAAGTCCCGGTTTTATTGAGTTTCTTTAACGGGAACTGGTAGTGTTTGCCTGTTTCGATTTCATCGCTATAGTGCAGTAACTCCTATAAAGAAAAGTGTGTATTTCGGAGTGTCCCAAATCCGCCTGTCGATCCGGAGGTTGCGGGTTCGAGTCCCGTCCGCGTCGCTTCTTCTCCCGCGAGTTTCTATCTCCGGGAGCTTTTGATCCCCCTGGATCATCCGTGCCCACGGATCCGACCCCATCGGCGGTCGGTTTTGTCGATCTCATCGCTGTGTATGACGGTGCTCGCAGTCATGGTTGGACGATGGGCCGATCCTGGATTGGACCGTGGTTTGCTCCGCGGTTGAATCCGTACGACATGACGTAATAGCCAAATCCGAGGAAACCGACAGCCCCAATCGCCGCCAGGATGATGGTCGTCATCAGCACGGTACGCCACACCGGTTGCCGCGGTTTGGCCGCTCCGGTTTCCACCGGCGGCTTGTATGGCTCGCCTTCATGCACTGATTCCGGATGTCCATCGCTTGCGTGTTGTTTGTTATTCATGTCGCGACCCGGACGGTGGCTGGATGCAATGTGTCGGTTCATTGGCAAGCACGCAGATGCCACTGCGGGCAAAACGAGCGTGCGTTGGTAATAGTGTGACTCAGGAGTTCGTGTGCTGTCATCCTGTGGTCATGGAGTTACCTTGCCAAACGTGCTAGGACGTACTTTAGCAAGTCGTCTTCAACCGGGGCTAATTCCTTGCTGGTGTCTTTGCGCTTTTGCAGGATGCTCCGCAATAATGCGTAGGACTCGATCGCGGACTCCTGATCGCCGCGCAGACGGGCGAACTCGGCATCTTGCAGCAGACGTTGCAGCACGACCAGTGAATCGGTGTTTGACTCGGCTGCCGCGGATGCCAAGTCGGTGGAAAGTTTTCGAACATCGACGCTCTGCGATTTGTCCCCGGAGCCAAAATCAACGAATTGACTCACCACGATGACCGCGGTGACTAGAAAACATCCGGCGATCACGGCGAGTTGCAAAATCGTTTGTGCACGCGATCCGTCGTCTGTTTTTTCCGCCGTTTCAACTTGAGGCGAATGCCCGCCCTCTGTGTCGGCATTTTGAAACGTATCACTGACGTCGATGGTTTTGGGGCGGGGAGCGGGTGCACCATTGTCAAAGAGTTCCAGCCGCAACACCGTTCCGTCCTGCAGTCGCAATTCACCTTGATCGCTCCACAGGCCAGCAGCGCCCGATGCGATGCTCTGTGCACCAACGTCCAGAACACCATCGGTTCGATTGTAGATGTTGTAATTTCCTTGCCGGTACTCCAAGGTCAGGGCGTGTTCGGCCAAGTCGGGTGATGGGATGCAAATGTCATTGTCGGGATGGCTGCCGATTCGGATCACCGGCTTTTCGATCCAAACGTCTTTGTTGGAGGCGCCGTTAACGAGGAAGCAAATTCTTGCGGACATCTCTTACTGTTCCAAAAAGGCGCTGACGGCGGGGAGGACAATTGGGCCCAGGACGACCAGCATGCACGCGATCATCACCACCATTCCTGGAAAACTCATCTTCACCTGAGCTTCGGCGGCCGCTTTCTCGCCCCACTGAGATCGCTTGAGCCGCATTTGATCGGCCTGATTGCGGAGGACCTCAGCCAACGGGGTACCCAACTCTTCGCCTTTGTTTACCGCGAAAACAATCTCCGTAATGTCTTGGTCGTCGAATCGGTCTTGAAATGCACGCAGGGCGGCCGCACGCGGACGTCCCAGTTCGATTTGTCGATTCACCCGAGCGAGTTCTTCGCCGAGTGGATGCTCGCGGTTTTCGCGAACCACCGTTTCCAGCGCGTCGCGAAAGGTGGCACCCGCTTCGATCATCAGGGCCATCAGGTCGACCGCGAATGGCAACCTCATTTTGATTATGTGCAAACGGCTCTTGGCCTGTTCTTGCATATTTGCGACCGCCATCACCGAGTACATCGCGCCGACGAAGATTCCCACCACGATCGCGGCTGCAACCGGGACGGCTACCAATGCGATTGCACCGACCATGATCCCGGCAAAAAACCCTTCGACCTGTTTGGTGGCAGTGAATTCCTCTGGTTCCCACGGGTCGACTTGGCCGCCAATTTCCATGCTTTTGCGGATTTTTGACCGTGCGCTTTCGTCAGAAAACATACGGTTGAATTTCGCAACGTCCAACACGATCGGCTGCAGGTATCGATACGTTGGATTGAGTTCCTCCAGCACCGCACGACGCTCGGTTTCAAAGCTGGACGCTCCTGGCGGCAAGGGAACTTTCTTTCCGAACACGGATGCGATTGTCCAGACGGCCATCCCAACGGCCAACGCGGTCAATAGCGAAGGCAGAAACGCGGCTGATTCCATGATCGAGCTGTAATCACTCAATTTTCAGAATCCTTTGTCCCCAAGTGAAACTGAAGTAAACTAAACCGATCACGGCGAGCAGAATGAATTGTCCGGTCAGTGAGCTGAACAACATGATCGTTCCTTCGGGATAGACCAGAAAAAACAAGCCAAGAAACAACAGTGGAAAGACGGCCAGAATGGTGAGTACGCGCTTGCCACTGGCCGTTTCGGATTCCATCTTACGTTCTAATCGCTGGTTCTCTTGCAAGCTCTTGGAGATACGGTCCAACGCATCGGTGATTCGGCCACCGCGTTCCAAACTGGTCAACAGCGATGCCGCCATCAGGGTGAAACTGTCATGTCTCAAGCGTTGCTTGGTGCTTTCGATCGCGGTGGGCAGCGGCAAACCGTGCTGGAAATCGCTCACGATCGTGCGTATTTCATGGGCCAGCGGTTCAGGTGTGTCCTTGCCGACCGCTTCGAGACCCTGCGCCAGTGACAGACCGGCGCGGGTCGTATTGGCCAATGCAGCCGAGACTCCGACCAACTGGTCCCGGATCAATGTCCGCCGACGTGAGATCAACCAGTTCAGATACAGCCGCGGTGCGACATAAACAAGAAAGACAGCGGCAATCGCCAGCGGGGGCGCAAGAAAAACCAACCCGAACGTACACAGAATGCACAGTCCCCAAATACGCAAAAACTTAGGGATCTTGGATTTGTCGATATTCAATGCCTCGATTGTTGGCATCAGATCATTGACGTATCGAATGGCAGTTCGATCCCAGACTTCTTGCCACGATATCAGCGCCAGGAAGACGGACGTGGCGACCAGCACTGGGCAGATAAACAGAATCAGGTACATCGAACTGGAGGTCATTGGTAAAACGACTCCAAATCCAAAAGTTTTCGCTCGATCAAATCGTCCATGAACGTCGGCAGGTGACCGGTGGCGGTCAGTTCAGCGTTGGGATCTTCCTCGTTTTCGATCAGGTATAAGTCGCGGGTTTTCACTCGCTGCGTCATGCGATCGATCCCGACGACTTCGGAAATTTGCGTCACCGCCCGGCGGCCGTTTCGCATTCGGTGCAGTTGTACAATTAAATCGATCGCCGAAGCAACTTGTCGATGAATGGAATCGATCGGCAATTCGGCCGCCATTTGGACCAGCACTTCCAATCGCAACACCACGTCGTCGGCACTGTTGGCGTGAATCGTCGTCAGCGAACCGTCGTGGCCGGTGTTCATTGCTTGCAGCATGTCCAGCGCTTCGGCGCCACGACATTCGCCGACGACGATCCGGTCGGGCCGCATCCGTAGTGCATTTCGGACAAGATCGCGAATCGCGTACTCCCCTGCCCCTTCGATATTGGCCTGTTTGGACTCCATGCTGACAACATGCTGCTTTTTCAGTTGCAGTTCGGCGGTGTCCTCGACCGTGACGATCCGTTCTTTGTCGGGGATGAAATCGCTCAGGCAGTTCAGCAGCGTTGTCTTCCCGGTACCGGTTCCGCCGGAGATCAAAATGTTCTTTTTGCTCAACACGGCCGCTCGCAGGAATTCGGCCGCGGTGCGTGTCAGGGCACCGAATCCAACCAGGTCGTCGATCAGTAATTTGCGAGCCGGGAATTTTCGGATCGTGATACAGGGTCCGCTGACGGCGATTGGCGGGATGACCGCGTTGACGCGGCTCCCGTCGGCCAGCCTGGCGTCGACCAGCGGTTGTGACTTGTCGATTCGCCGACCGACGCGTGAGACGATGCGTTCGATGATTGCCAGTGTGACTTCGTCGGAGATAAATCGACGGCCGGAGTCTTCCAGGACTCCGGAGTTTTCGACATAGATGTGATCGGAATCGACCACCATGATTTCGGAGATCGTGGGTAATCGCAGCAAGTCTTCCAGCGGTCCATAGCCGAAAACGATGTCTTTGATTTCTTTTTTTAGATATCGATTGGCCAGATAGGCTTTGAAGTCGTCGTGAACGTCGTCCTCGATTTGTTCCCACATGTCCCAAAACTGTCGATCGACGATGGCGATCCGCTGCGAGATGCTTTCGGCCTCGTCCAGTTTGAGGATTTTTTCGACGTACCGGCCGGTTTTATCGAGTTCCAGTTCGCGGTCTGGCACTGAAGACACGAGGCGACTCCATTCGTGGCCCTCGTACAACGTGCTGATATTTTCGGTGGCCTTTTCACTGAGGGTGGCCAGGATTTCTGTGCGAACGGCGTGACCTGCGGTGTGGCTGACCGTGTCGTCATTGGCCGGGCTGAACAGGCCTTGGTCTTTGGCCAGGTTTTCGATGGTTTGTTCCAGTCGCAGCAACTTCTCGTCGCTGATTTCGACTTGATGTTGATGGCTGATTTGCGGACCCATCCGTCGCAGCAATTCAACATGGATGTCGGTAATGAAGGTCGACATCTTACGATCACGGGCCCGTCGCAGCGCGTCCTTGGTCGCTTCGACCCGTTTGGGCAGATCGAGCGTCAGGGTGAAGGGAAAGATGTTGATTTCCAGGTCGGTTTCGATCGTCATTCGATCACCGCCATAGAGTTCCTTGTCGCCGACTTGGATTTCGTTCAGGCCCAGCGCGAGCAACTCCCATGCGCGGCCACGTTGGTACAGCACGGCGGCTTCGTTGGCGACAAAGGGGCTATTGAGTACCACATCATTATCGGTGCTACGTCCGATACGAATCCGCCCACCGGGTATTTCCACCAGGCTACGATCCGAATCGACACGATTGTTCCACCAGATTTTCATGGATGTAGGTGATGGCGACGATTAGGTCTAGGTGGGGCCGTCTTCAAACCACTGAACGATAAAACTGATGTTGCTGCCGCGAACGAGGACCTCTGGAATGCTTTCAACGTTTGAAAGCGGAATGATGATGCCGCGTTCGTTCTGAGCCAGAGGCAATCGGGTTTCTTGCGGTTCAATAACCGAATCAACCGGCGATGCCGAAATGTTTGGCTCCAGTTCGGACGGGTCTAGTTGGATTGCAACGATCCTAGCTTCGCTTTTTCGATCGGATTGAGTCGCGACTAAGTCCAGTAAGCGTTGAGTCTTGGAGTCGTAGTTGCCGGTCTCATCGACTTCGGCCGCGATTGTAACTGTGTTACCGCCACTGCCTTCGCTATAACGATTACCCGATCTAATTCGCTCGCCGACACTCAGCAGTCGAAATGAACCCAAAGCTTTCCAGTGAGGGATTTCTGATTGAATATGATCGTGCAGAATAATGTCCCCAGCATTGTAGTCACGTGTTGCTCGCACGCCGACGAGTAACGACTTGCCTTGACTCGCTGGAATAAATGTCTTGCGCAGATCGTCATAGTCGCCAGGAATCTTGATCTCACCAAAATCGGATGCCTGGAATAGGGTGCCCGCAGTAACAGGTTTGTCCAGAACAACAAAAGGCAAGTGGCGTTTTTCTTGCCATGAAAGCCACATGAAATTGCAAAATCCCGCGACTATGGCCAGTACAGCGGCGATCACGAGTCGTATCAAGCTGCTCATTGGAAATTTCCTGCGGATGTCGTGACTCTTGAGCGATCCAGATTGTACTCGTCGGTGATGTGGCGTGCAGGGTTTTACCTCATCGCTTCACGCGGTTGGGTTGGATGTTTGTCCGGTGACGGACCATCGGACGTGAGCCGACTAATCAGCAGCATTCCGACCGCCTTGCGACTGGGTTCCCAGACAACGAAAGACTCCCGTTGTTTCGTCACGATCCACGACCGTTGGAACTCCGCTAAACGCGGGGCTGTGGAAGTCGTGTACCCGGCATCGGACAGTTGTTTTATCCATACTGGGATCGCAGGGCACTGGTGTAGAAACTCTGCCTGCGGGTTGCCTCGCTCGTCGAATCGAGCGCCAACCAGTTTCGTATACGATGGAAACGGCAGGAGCTGAGGCCGCTGGTGGCCTGCGGCGATTAGCGAGGAGCGTCGAAGTCGAAACAGCGACCAAGAGGTTGACGATGACACCGTGTTTGTGGTGGGTACACCCATAACCGCCTCCGCGATCCAGGGTTGAGGCGCATCGACTACCGCAGCTATTTTTAGTTCAGCCTGGCCTAATTGGAGATGATAAACGTCATAGGAATCCCTGGCTTCGCGAGTGGCGCCCAAATCGCGCAATAGACCGATCAGTTCAGCTTCCACCGGCGTCGTTGTGGGTGGTTGGAGATGGAATGCTTCGGGAATGTCGACGTCTTGCTCCGTACCAGTCGAACGCTGTAGTTCCCAAGTCCAGCCTGCAAAGGTCCAGTAGCCGTCGGCGTGAAACGACTGACCTGCCCCGAGAGGAACTCCGTTACTGACAGCGTCACTCGTCACATGGTCTGGCTCGGTCACCAGTGCACTGTCGTTGAACAAAATCGATAGGTTTCGCAAAACTAGGAATCCTAGGAATACGACGACGCCGCACGACGCGATCCGCAACGCCACTTGTAACGTTTTGAATACTTGCGACGGTACACGGCTACGCATCGATCATTTTCTCAAGTGACTGGAGATCCTGCTCGATGGAGCCCATTTTGCTTTCGATTTGTTCGATCTCTCGGGCTTTTTGCTCGAGTGTCTTGATCGATTCGTTTGCGGTCGCAATGGACTTTTTAGCTGCGTTGAGTCGTTTTCCTAAGTCCTCTCGTTCGAGTTGCTTTTCCTCGATCTCTTCCCGAAGTGATTCGATCTGACCCTCAAGGTTTTCGACCACGTCGTCATCGGGCTCGTCCTTATCTTTCTCTGCTTTCAACTTGTCTCGCAATTCATTTAAGTCGGGAGTTTTATCGGCGACAAATTCCTTCGCGTTCTCTAGCTCGCGTTCCAACTCTTCCTTGCCCGCTTCAAATTCGGAGAGCTTGTCTTTCGCGTCGGCAACCTCATCGGCGATGCGTTTTTTTGCCGCATCAATGACTTCTTGTTTCTTTTTACGGATGGCCGCTGTTGCCTCGTTAACGCTCGACTTCAAATTGCCGAGTAACCCTGTAGGGTCCAGGCTCGCCAGCGCCTCCTTTACGGCGCTGTTAATGGCGTTTTGCATTTCGCGCGGAAAATTTCGAAAGCTAGTCCAGAGATTTGCGACCTGACCGGCTTTTCCTTTTCCGGATTCTTCGGCAACCTTAACGTACAAGTTCCAGTGAGGCGGTCGATTGAGATCGATGTGTGGATGTTGCCACGCTCCGCAATAAACGGCGTGGGTCGACTTGGGAACGATCAGGTCGTTGACGCGCTGCGACACGTCAATAGGGTTCTCGAACTCACCGGTGACCAGGCCCTGGTTAAGATCGCCCATTTCAAAGGGGGCTGCTTTCTGATCGTCTCGCTGGCTCCAAGCGTCATACCTGGCTTCCACGACCGCGATTGTCTGATTTGTACCGACTGCGCCCATCCAAAAAAGCATGACGATCAGGATCAGGACAGGCACAAGCACGATGATGAATTCAAGCGGCGCGGAACCACCTCGAATTGTCAACTTGGGTGATCGATCTTGAGGGAGACAGGCCATTAATCTATGCAATTCGTCGTAGCGGTAACGTGGTTTCTGATCATCGTCGCGAGGGAGAAAGCTAATGGTTGAAGAGATCGAATCGCTCTACGGCTTCTTCTAGTTCAGGTTCCTCGTCGGCTACCTCGCCCATTCGTTTTTCCGTCAGCGGCACCAATTTTACCTGCCAATTGACGCGAACTCGATTGCGTTGTTGTGGTTTCCGGCTAGTGAAAATGTCCCAGATCTCTAGATCGGATCGTTGGGACGGTTTGTGGTTACCCCATTCGCGAGCCTGAACCGGTGGTTGCCAATTCAACGTGTCCCAGCCGGTATTTGGTTGCGCCTCGTCGGGAGAGTTTCCAACGTCGCGACCGTTGGCGTTGTAGACCAGAGCACTCGCGATCGCGAATCGATCATCGTTATTACTATGCTCAAAAATCTTTTGGCCGATGACTTTCGGCACTGCCCGCGAGACGTAGCTCGTGACACAAAAAAGCTCTTCTGCATAATCATCGTCTGTTAGCCAAGGTTCCTTTTGACCTTTGGTTTTTGGTTCCATGTCTTGCAGAACAAACATGTAGGGGGTGGGCAGAATCGACCCACTGCCGCTGCCGTTTGCAGAGCCGCCTCGTATTTCATAAGAGTTGGCTAGTGTGTAGCGATTCGACCAATGCGAAAAATAGGTTGCCGCGTCTGACATTTCACACTTGTCTTGAAAGAAGCTGATGATTGGTGCGCGAAATTCATCTACGTACGGGTATGTGCCGCGTACCCATTGCGTGTTCTGTTCGGCTTGCCAGTAAAATTCTGGTAGCTTTAGTTCCTCTTTGTTCCAGTTGGGATCGATGCAAGGATTCTCGGGCCAAGGCTCTGGATGTTCAGGCGGTTCTTGGGGCATTGCATCGGCGAAAGCGCCGCGGACTACATTTTTTATCTCCTCAAATTTTTCCTCTGCCACCTCTGCTTCTCGCTGTTTTTGTTCGGCCTCCCTTTTCTTGCGTTGCTGCTCTGGAGTCAGTTTTTTCTTTTTGGAAAACCAACCCTTCACAGTATCTACTGCAGAATCCCAGGCGTCGGTCAGCTTGTCGACGGCATCAAGCAAGGGGCCAAGAAACGTGTCGATTTGGCCGATAATATCATTGAATATGTTTTTCACTTTGCGGTACTGATCAATCAGAATCTTCATCTCGCCGCTGGTAAAATCATCGCTCCAAAGGCTCGTCGGGTGTTCCCATGGTCCGAGATCAGGCGACGCGCTGTTTCCGCTTGATCCTTGTTCGGCGGGCGGTGGTTCTTTGACAACCGGAACTGTGATTTCGTCCCAGGCAGGGTATGTCTTTGCCGCGGTGAGTCGATGGTGGCGACGTAGCTGATCTTGCGTCTGGCGAACAGCTACACCAAGGCGCGATTGACCGATTCCGATGCTGCCGAGCGGGGCATCGATAATAGTCTCGGGATACATGGAAATCGTTGGAATTGCTACATCAACAATGCCTCGGCGCAGCGCTCCCCCAACTTGTATCGTTCGGAGTGCGAGTTCCGTAGCATGCAACCAAGCCCACTCCATCCCAATTCTGACGAGCTTGTAGCTTAAGAGCACGTGAATCGCGACCGCTGCTGCTTCGACGATTGCCCCCGCCCAGGCAAGGATTCCGGTCTTGTACAACACATCAGCCGCCATCAACAGATAATTGGCTTTGTCTTTGACCCAAAAGGCTATGTAGGCGCAGAACTTGAGCGTCAGTTTCGCATCATAGATCGCGGCCCCGGCATAGTGTTTGCCTTTATCGCTCGACATCATTTTGTAGACCGCGGAGACGATCGCTTGGTCGGGGACGTTCAGAAACTTTCCGCTGACGCCGTATGTTTTTGAGATTGGCGCGCCCTCTTGAATACCCCTTGGTTTTTCCAGATCCTTCAGTTTTTCGTTGTAGTCTTTACTCTCATCAGTGGTATTCGATTCGCCAGCGGCCATCATCTTGCCGCCAAACGAATCGAGGGTCACGGTGATCGCCGTCAATTCACCCATCAAGTGATTGGCGGATGTAATGGCGTTCAAGGACCGTGCTTGCCAAATTCCGGTGGAATATGCCGTAGCATCGGCGGCATTCTGCAATTGGATCTTGTGTCTGGCGGTGATCCCTGTGTTGGTGACGAACACAACGATCACCAAGAATGTGAGCATCGTGAAGATCGAGATGTAAGAAATCTTTCCGCCTTCGTCCGCATGGAATCGTGCCAGCGGTGATCGATTCTCCCAACCGTTGCGTTGGCCGTAGTTCATCGTCGATGTGCAATCGTCGCCGAGTATGATCTCGTAGGCTAGGCGACGCAGGTTATGGAGATGCATAGCTGATCCCCAGTCGGCGTTCATCGTTGTGCGGTATTTCGTTTTGCAGCCGTACTACTGTCTTGATGGTCTTGGTGTGAGCTCCGTCCTTTTTGGGTATTAGCAAGATGCGACCCAAGACGGGGAAAACAAACGGATAGTCATATCGAATCGTCGCCCGAATGTCCTCGTCCCAAGTCTCGTCGCCGGTTGAGTTGCGATCGATGGTTACACTGGTTGCTCGTGACGCATAGCGAAACTTGGCTTGCACATAACGTCGCGCCACCTTGGAGTCGGACTGCGTAAATTCGTCGTAAGCGTCCATGAACCGTTCTTCTTGATCGGTTTCGTCCAGACCTGCTCCGCCCCGCTGGTAGCGTAGTTCCGTCATGCCGCTGGCAAATGGTGTCATGGTTTGCACGGCGGATCGATTGACTTTGTCCATCAGATCGCCGCTGTCCGTCGCAGTGTCCCAGACGATCGCCGTCCGCGCGGCGCCAAATGCCGAATAGACCGTGCCCATTTTGGCGATCATCATCAATGAGAGTTCTGCGAACGTGAACACCATTAACAGGTAAAGCGGTATTACCATCACGTAAGAAAGCGTGTACGCCGCGCCGTCTTCGCTGCTGAATAGTTGCATGCATCGTCGCCAATTGATTCGCTTGACGAGCAGCACTGTGCTGGCGACTGATACGAGCCCCGTGATCACCCACGCGACCCAATAAATCTCGAAATCAGCAGCAAGAGCATTCATGGAGATGACTACAAGTAGGGCCATCCTACGGTGGTGGAAATTAATTCAAAAAGAGCACGGATGATCCTAATCGAAACAAAGCAAGTGATCGCCGCGATCGGGAAAACAACCGCCAGTATCATTACCTCTTCGATAGCCGCTGCACCGGACCGAACGGCGGCTTTTTTTCTACCTCGGCGAGCCAATCGAAAAAGTTGGTCTTGCGGGTTCATGTTAGTTAGCGACTAGTCGTGGTAGGTCGGCAATGACAAGCGGCACGGCCAAGGCAAAGTAAAATCCGAGCGGAACGCTCATTTGCATGACCTCATCTTTTTGTGGGCTCTCAGGTGGTGTGCGACGAAACATCATTGCGCTGATCACATAATCGTAAGTGATCAGAAATAGTTTCCACGGACCGAATCGAAGTAGTGCCACGCACAGCGACGCCATCGCGGCGAGAATGTAACCGTAACAAATCAACAATAGTCCGCGTTGTGGACCAAACAGGGCACCCAACGCAGCAGCTAATTTTACGTCACCGGCGCCGACGCCGGTGGCGGCCATCACAAAGAACATGATTAAAAAACAGAGTCCGAAACCCTGAACGGAACCTGCCGCGCCGATCGCGTCCAGCCAAACAGGCATTTCGGCCACGTCTACATGCAATGCTGCCGACCAAGCCAAGTTAATCAGCAGAGCCCACGCCGCGGTGGTATATGTCAAATAATTCGGAATGCGACGCTGCCGAAAGTCGATGACGCCCGATAACGCCGCGATAACTGCTGCGTACAATTCCGTAAATGAAAGTGTGTGACTGAGCCGCGTTACCATCACCGGAGCAATCAAAACCGGGATTGCGGAAGACAAAAGCCAAAGATGGTTCCGGCTGAGCGAACTCACACTAATTTGACGTTGGGATGGCGCTGTCGTCGAGAATGTCCTCTTCACGCTCAAACAGAAATTCCATCCCGCGTTTTCCAAATGCGATCAACGCTACCACGATCATCGCTGCCAGGGCGAGCATCATGACGTTTTTGAGGGTGTCGTCGCCGCGTTCTTCGGCGTGGAAGCGTTTCAGGAGTTGGATCATCTGCAGGTACCCTTCAAAATATAAAATTTGCGTGTCAATCGCCTACGCGTTGGTTCAATGCAGTGTATCGACACGGGGGGGTGAAAGCAATTATCCGAGCGGTCGACCTAGCTGGACAGCGCCGCTTTCCCTTCGCCATCGGGCGATAGCCGCGGTTGTCTTGGGAAGGAACCGCGGCTATCGCCGTGCGGCTATCGAGGAGGGGAGAACACAGCGTTCTGATTCCAGAGTTTAAGGCTGTCCAGGTCGTCGCCGCTAAAAGGTCGGTCTATTCGGCGGCGGTCTATTTGGCACTGAAAAGCGCCGAGGTTAGCTTGACGTGTTCGGTTAGACCGAGGCCTTGGATCTCGCTGCCGAAACTCGGTTTGTATCCGGTCCAATGTAGGCGTCCTTGGATCTTGTCATCCACGATTCCTTCCGCCTTGAACTTGTAGATGTCCTCGAACACGTAGTTGTTCTGGTCGTCCAGCCCCAGGCATTCGGTAATTCCGACCACTTTGCGCGATCCGTCACTAAGTCGCGAAAGCTGGGCGACCAAGTGCAACGCCGAACCGACTTGGGTGCGAGCGACATAAACGGGTAGCCCGACGTCGCTCATCAGGCAGAGCGTCTCCAGGCGGACAGCTGCATCACGAGCAGTGTTTGCGTGTACAGTTGCCAGCGATCCCGAGTGGCCCGAAAGCATCGACTGAATCAGGTCCAGTGCCTCGCCCCGTCGCACTTCACCGACAATGATTCGGTCCGGTCGCATCCGCAGCGAATCGACGAACAGATCGCGAATCGTCACCGCCCCGCGTCCATCGGGATGTGCAGGCTGGGCTTCCAGGTAGACGGTGTGGGGTTGGTAAAGCTGCAGCTCGCTGCTGTCTTCGATCACTACGATCCGTTCGCCTTCGGGAATCGACGCCGAGACGGCGTTGAGCATTGACGTTTTGCCGGTACCGGTGCCTCCTGAGACGATGGTGTTTTTGTGCAGCAAGACGATCAGGTTCAGAAATTCGGCAACTTCCTCGGTCACGCTGCCCCACTGCACGAGCGTGTCGAGGTCAAAGCTTGATTTTTTGAACTTGCGAATCGTGATGCAAACGCCCTGGCGAGAACTGGGCGGCACGATCACATGCACCCGTGAACCATCGGGCAGACGTGCGTCCATGCTGTGCTGGTCGCCACCGATGTCGCGATTGACGAACTCTGCGATGTTTCGAGCCGCTGCCATCAACGAGGATGGATTGGGGAATCGGCCGTCGAATCGGTGCAGTTTGCCGGAACGTTCAAAGAAGATCGTTTCGTGACCGTTTATCATCACTTCCGAAACCGAATCGTCGTCCAATAGCGGACGGATGGGCTCCAGGAAGTGGTTGGTCGTCGCGGTGTAGATTTGCTTGGGGTCCACAGACTCGATTCCTCGTCGTTGGTGATCGTCGACAGCAACGTGTTCTACTCCAAGCGGTCGGCGGTAGCCACATTCGGGTGCCCGAAATCGCTCGCTTTGTTACCCATCGCCAGTGAACGTCCGCTTCTGCGAGTACCTGGCAGAGGGATCCGCGAACGAGTTGGGCGATCGAGTAGGCTGAAGCGACAGGCCGATCGGACTGGGCAAAGATGCACCGGATGGAGGTCCGTGATTGCGAATCACTTGTTGCGGTAATTGGCGGGCTCTAGACTTTATTAATAGGCGAAACGGGGTGTTGCTGCTCCCTGTCGTCGTCAACATGCCCACCCCCTCAGCCAACGATCGGTTCACGGTTTCCTGTTATGAGTGATTTATTTAATTACGAATTGTTTGAGGAGCTTGGTCAGGGCACAGATACGGTCGTTAACCGCGCGTACGATTTGAACTGCCAGCGGGACGTCGCGGTAAAACAGTTGCGCGAAGAACACCGATCCGACGATCGCCGGCGGCAGCAATTCATCCAACAAGGCCAGTTTCTCGCCGGCGTCAATCATCCCAATCTGGCACAGGTCCACGCAATCGATTCCAAGAAGGGGTGGATGGTGATGGAACTGATGCGTGGCAGTGTGGAGAGCCTGCTTGCCAAAGGACCCGTGTCAGCCGAGGTCGTCCGAAAAATTCTCGGCCATTCGCTCAACGCGTTGGACTATTTGCACGGGCAAGGCAAGATCCACGGGTTGATACGCCCATCGAACATTTTGTTTGACGAAGAACGTCGTGCGAAATTGAGTGACTTTGAAAGTATCGATCCGGCTGCCGGTGTGCGGGCACGACGGGGTGAGGGCAAGTACTTGGCACCGGAACTACTCAAGCCGGAAGCGTTTGGCGAAGTCGGTCCGCAATTGGATCTGTACTTATTGGGCTTCACGATGCTGGAGGCGTTACTTGGAAATAAGTTCGGCAATCTGTTTGACGGCATCAATCACGCGATCGACGCCGAAACGGGATGGCTCCGCTGGCATAGTAGCGAAGAACCCTATCCGCCGGTTCGCCAAGCGGTCCGCGGCGTACCGGATGATTTGGCCGATGCACTCGACAAGATGCTTTTCAAACGGGTTGCCGATCGCCCGGCCTCGGCGTCGGAAGTACTGTCGAAGTTGAACGAAGACTTGAGCCCACTGCCGGCGTCGGTCGTGCAAACCAGCGCAGACGAATCGGCGGTGGTTGCCGGTTCGGCGACGACTCCAGTTGCTGCCGCGGCAGCATCAACACCGTCGGCAGCGACCAGCCCCAACCCGTTGTTTGGATCGCCGGCAAAAAAGGACGTTGGAAAACCGGCGGCTAAGACTGGGAAGTCGGCGGCCGGTGCTGGGAAGGATCCGATCCGTTGGACGGACTTATCGGACAAGCGTGTTTTTTACCCATTGTCTTTTGTGGTCTTGCTGATGGCCGGCATCGCGGGCCTGGCCTTGCAAAGTGCCACCGAAGAACCCAAGGCGAAAACCGTTTACGTCAAGGTGGTGACGGTCCCGGACGATGCGTTGGTCATCAGCGGTGATGAATCGCTGGAGCGAGCAATCAACGACAAAGGCACGAACTACGTACGTCTGCTACCGGGTGAACACACGCTGGCGATCAAAAAGAAGGGGTTTGTTGATGCGGAGCAGACGATTGTCGTCGATGGCAAAGACGATGTGTTGGAAGTCACGTTGGAGCCAATGCAAATTCCAGTCGAATTCGCTCTTGCACCAGACGACGCCACATTCTTGATCGACGATCAAACGTTGGCAAAGGACCCGTCCAGCGGCAAGTGGTCGCTGCCGTACGGTAAGCACACACTTACTGTGAAGGCGGCAGGTTACAAAGACAAAGCAATCGATGTGAACGTCACCGAGGAGACCGGCCCGATCGAGATCGCGTTGGAAAAGCAAACGGCGATGGTCCGTTTCGACGTAACGCCGGAGGGGGCGGAGATTGATTGGAATGGGTCGGCCACCAAGGTCGGCGACTCCGGCGTGGAGTTGGAGATCCCATTCGGCACCCACCGAGTAAATGTTGTGAAAGATGGCTATGAATCGCTTGTCAAAGAGATTGTTGTCGACGCGGAATCGGAGAAAACATTCGAGTTGTCCTTGGAACCGCTGCGGTTTTCGGTCGCGATCAAGACGCAGCCAGCCGATGCGAAATTGTTTCTAGACGGCGAACCGCTGAAACCGAAATCGGGCCAAACCGATATGTACGCGTTACCAATGGGCGAGCACCAGATTCGATCGACCAAAGAGGGCTACAAGCCAGTCGTCAAGGATCTGGTAATCGGAGAGGATTTGGAACAGACGCTAGAGTTGATCTTGGAACCGCTGCGGTATGCTGTTGCCATCAAAACGGAACCGGCCGATGCAAAGTTGTTTGTTGGTGACGAACCGTTGCAAGGGGATGCTGATGATCCGAGCGTCTATCAGTTGCCCTCTGGCGATCATAAAATACGCGCTACCAAGGAAGGTTTTCAGCCGTTGACGCAAACGGTTTCGGTGGCGATGGACGGTCCCAATAAGGCACTTTTTAGCCTCAAGAAAATGGAGTCACCGACAACCACGGCCGGCACGTCGGATCCAAAGATGGCGTCGGATCCAAAGATGGCGTCGGGCAAACACTCTGAAATCGAGTTCGTATTGCTGGGCAAAGGTGCTGACACGGACACCGGGACGCTGACCATCGGCGACGTCACCACGGAGATCAACGATAAGAAGGCGGTCGTCGCGTCAAATCAGATGGGTGATCACTCGGTCGTCACTGTAAAACTGGCCTCGGGGGATTCGTTTGAGCACAAGTTTGATCCGGACATCGCGATCGAATCGGGAGTGGTCAGCATCAGTCGGCCGATCTCCAAGCGGGATCGAGCCCGATTTATCTGGATGTATGCACGCGACGGGATTCGCGGTTCGTCACAAGCGGAGTTTGCGGAACAACAGTTGACCGAGGCAATCAGTCTGGATCCAGACTTGGCACCAGCGTATCGCGACCGTGCAATCGCTCGAACCACGCTCGGTAAAGACAACATCGCCAAGAAAGATTTTGAAGAGGCGATCGAAAAAGGTTCCGTCAAGGATTTCTATCTCCATAATGAGTTCAGCAAACTTTTGTATCGGCAAGGCGACATCGACGGCAGTTTGCAGCAGTGCAATGCCGCATTGTCGATTCGTCCGCACAGTACCGAGTCTCGGCCGCTGCGAATGGAAATCCTGTTTCGCAAAGGCGATAACAAGGCCGCGTTCGCAGAAGCGGATGAATTGCTCAAGTCGGCCGATGCCGGTCAGCGAAGTCTTGCCAATAACATGAAAGGGCTGATTTCTCGCCGCGTGAACCGAGAGAACGATGCGTTGCAGTTTTTTCTCGCAGCGGTCAAGGAAGATCCGAAGAATGCCGTCGCACATGTCAATGTCGGGAAGTCCGCGCGGGCACTCGGTAGCAAAGCGGAAGGTGAAAATCGAAAAGAGTTACTCGATTTGGCAATCAAAGCCTACGAGAACGCGGCCAATCACGAACCCAGGTTAAAGGGAACGATTTTGCCCCTGTATGCACAGGTCCATGCGGAGTCAGGTAATCTGCAAGCGGCGATCAATGCGATGACGACATTGATTGACGAGTTCGGTGCAACAAAGCAGCGCCACCTTGACCGTGCGATGTTGTGGGAAAAAATTGGAAACGCAACCGAAGCAACCAAAGATCGAGTCCGCGCATCGGATCTTCAGTGATGGGTCCATCGCATCTGGTACCGATGACCGCGGTGACCCAATTTCCGAATTGTTCTTGAGCATTGGATCGATGTTGTTATGTCAAAACGAGATTGCTTGATCGTTCTCGTTGTATTGACGGCGTGGATGGTTGGTCTGCGTTTTGCCGTCGCGGTTGATCAGCAGCCAAATCGCCGTGGACAACTCAAGACACCCTGCATGGTATTGGACTCGCCGGCACCGTACGCCGAAACCAATATCATGGTTTATCAAGGCGATCGGCTGTATGTCGCTGGCGATGACCAGGTAGTCCGCAGTTGGATCGTGCAAGACGGCGTTATCGACCGTGCGAGTTTAAAGACGTACCGATGGCCAAATTGGCGTGAGCAACGCGGGACGATCCGAGCATTGGCGGTATCACCCGACGGTAAACGACTGGCCATCGCCGGTTTTGGCTTGCTGCCGGGTCTGGTGTTTGAGGTTTCGATTGAGACGGCCGAAGTCTTGCGATCGACCGCGGACTCCAAGAACTTTGATCACGCGATCGACGTCTTGCAGTACGACGCGGCGGGACGCTTGTACGTAGGAACGATGGGCGGTCAACTAGGTGTGTTGGATGATCCCCAGGTTGCCAACTGGACACCATTGCGCCCACCGCAGGATGCGGCGACGGCCAATCGAGGCGTCGTCGGTATTTTTCCCCAGGGCTCCGGTTGCGATGTGTTGCTGGCCAGCGGCGATCGAATTGGTTACCGCCGGGATGGATCGGAATCCGCAGCGAGCAAATTCACCAAGGATGGTTATTCGGTCTGGAAAACCGCCTCTGTCGCAACGAGCAACGGTTGGATCGTCGCGGCACTGGAGGAGTCAAACGATCGAAGCTCACAACGCGTACGCGTCGTCGATTTGCAAACCAGCCGCGAGGTGTACCGTCGGAGTTTCGCCGTTAAAGGCGATACTGCGGAGATGCCGATTGGATTGTCGCTGTCAGGCGACGGCAAGAATTTGATGGTGACATCACAATCCTCCAGTCCTCGTGACGGCTATCCGTTGGTGGTCCATGGTCAGCTGGTTGTCATCGACATCGGCGAGCGGCGTGACGTCTATTCTAGTGCGTTGACAGAGCCGAGCGGCCAATGCTGCTTTGTCGGGTCAGGCGATTTTGTCGCGGTCGCCTCTGGCCCTCCGTTTGCCATCCGCTGCTTGAAATCGACGCGAGCTGAGACGACGTCAGAGATCGAATCGCCGGGGCAAGCGATTTTCGGCGTTGGCTTTTCCGATGCCGGCGACGAAATACTGTGGCAGACGGAGAGATTGCAAGAAGACAGATCGTGGTCCCGACTGTCCACCGGTCTTGTGACCAGTTTTTCCACCTCCAGCCGTCGATTAATCCAAGGCAACCACCCATCGATTCCTGCGTTGTTAACCAGTCTCAACGGCTGGACGCTCGCGCGTGCCGATCAGGTTGGCGGTTTACCTGGCGGGCGGGCGAAGCTGCGTCTGGAGTTTTACGTAACGCATTCGTCCGGCGTGAAATGGCGTATCCATCTTGACGAAGAAACCGACGGATTTTTTAACGCGGTCACCTTCATCCCATCTGTGAATCCGGCGATCACCAAGATTGCTGTCGCCCACCGATGGGGTGTGAGCGTGTATGAGTTTTCGCAAACCAGTCAGCCCAGGCGTGTTCGGTTGATGATCGGACACCAGGGCGAGACGCTCTCGGTCGCCCCCAACAGACAAGGGACGCTGCTGCTGACCGGCGGGGCCGATGGCACGATTGCCTGTTTCTCACTCGCCCCGTGGGAATTCCATTCGGAGTTAGGCGTCGCGTTTCAGCAGCAAGGTCAAGACGTCGTTGTTGATCACGTCGATGCGGGGAGTCCCGGCTGGTGGGCGGATCTGAAGCCGAATGACAGGGTCGAAAAAATTTGGTTGGACGCCCAACCCATTCTCAATCGTAGCGAGTGGTTGGATGCCGTCTCCCGCCGATTGGAGCCTGGCAAATACTTGGAAATGTATGTCGGACGTGATGGGACACGGCTGCCGATCAAGACATCGATGAAACAGCGGCCTCTTTGGAAATTGCGTGCGGTCGACGACGACTGGGTGATCTGGCGCTGGGCAGATTATTTTTATGACTGTTCCGTCGCCGGCGATACGTTGATTGGTTGGCAAATCAACGTCGGCCTAAACGAGACGCCGCGGATGGTCAAGGCAGAGCAGAACCGTCGCAATTACCATCGACCCGACAAGCTGCAGGATCTGTTCGCCAAGTCCCAGGCCGATCCTGTTCGCGTATCCGCATCATTCTTGGTGGCTCCCAAAGTCGCTCTCGATTTGGAGAAAGTGGACGGCGGCTATAACGCGACCGCCCGACTTGCCAGTCCAGAGGAAGCCGCGTTGTGCGAAGACCCAGCCGAATTGAGTCTATGGCTGGACGATCACCGATTGGCGCAGTGGCGTTATCCCCAATCGCCTTATGCAAAAAAGATCTTTATTTCGGAGGCAATCCTTCGCGAGGGCCGCAATCAACTGATCGCGAGGGCGTACACGCAGCAGGGGGTGCGGGGCGATTCCGACGCGCGAGTATTGGCCGGACCGGCCGGCACGGAGCCAAGATTATTTGCGCTCGCGATTGGGATCAATGAATACTCCAAATTGGCTCCATCCGGGAGCGATCGTTCCGGTGACTTGACGTCGCTGAATTACGCCACGCGGGATGCCATGGCATTTGAGATGGTGATGGCCTCACAGCAAAAAGGTTTTGCTCAGGTTGCGACCGTCCCATTGTTTAATGATCAAGCCAAACGCGATGAAATCCTGAGATACTTTCAGACCATGCGTGAGTGGTTGAAGCCGAATGATCAGATGGTGCTGTTTTTTGCCGGACATGGCTACGCCAAACGCGAAGGCGGTAGCTACATCCCATCTACGCTGACGTTGATCACGTCGGATACCCAGATCGATGCTTTGGAATCGACCGGTGTTCCGTTTGCCAGGTCAACGGGATCCTCCAGCGGTGGCATCAACGCGTTCACACTGTTCGATGCGATTGCCAATTTGAAATGCCGCAAACTAGTCATTCTGGATGCTTGTCACAGCGGGGGTGCGACTGAATTTATCCGTTCGCTGACACCCGATTTGAATGTGGGTCCAACCGTGATGGTGGCAGCTCAGGGCAACGAAAAGGCTTGGGAGTCGAAACAAAAGTTGCACGGTATCTATTCGTACTCGATTGTGAAAAGCCTGACCGAAGATTTCGGTCGCGCAGACGTTGATCAAGATGGCAAGTTATCCGCGTTGGAGATGCATCAGTACTCGCTGGCAAGCGTGCCGGTACTGCTTGATAACTTGCTCTCCAGCGACGCGCAGCAGCGTTTTACACAGACGCCCGCGCTGTTTGCACCGTCGGGTGAAACACGTCGACCCCTATTCAATCCATCTCTGCCACGTGTTCCGTACATTGCACCGGATTGAACGATGCGGGAGCGCGCGGACATGAATACGATTGCGGTTTTTGAATCGTCGCTCAGAAGAGCGTTGGGATGAAATCGCTCTGCAGAGCCGCGTCGACGCTGGCGGCGTGGTCATCGTCATCGACGCTCCACAAGAGTTGCTCGGCCTGCGACGCGTTGGCAAGCTCGGCTTGCGCAGACAGTGTGTTGAGGATCAGCAACACGTCCAGCGGGGTGACGTCTCCGTCGCCGTTGACATCGGTTTGCTGTCTCTGCGTGATGGAGGGCTGTTCCCCTTGCGAAATCGATTCGGCATTCAGCGAAAGGTCATTGAGCACGAGCAGTGCATCGAGCGGCGTGATCGCTTGGTCTTGATTCACGTCCAGGACCAATGGTGACGGGGTCGGAACGACCACGACAATTCCGCCCAGGTTAATCCGCTCGCTAATGGGTTGGACATAAGTTGTCAGCGCACGTTGGGGTTGGCTGGATTGATCGACAAAATCGACCGTTCCCACGCCACTGACCTGAACCGTGCCGGGAAACCGAATCGCGTTGTCTTGGTAGAGACTCGTTGTCGCCAAGACACTTTGGTTGGCAAGTCGCGAATCGGAAAGCGATACAACGTCCGTGGGCGAAGAAACATAGTTTCGCGACCACAATTGGAACTGACCTACAGGGTCGCGTCGGAATCGTTCGACCCGCTGAAGCGAAAAGTTAACGACCGCGATTTCGTCTTGAGTTGCCGTCACACCGCGCAACTGACCGCTCGTGCGGAATAGTTCCGTGCTGAAAAGTTGACTGGTGACAGTGTCGTCAGGTTGCGACACAAACACGTGTCGTACTCGACTGACCAAACCACTTTCGCTGGCGACGATGATACCGCCGGGAACGTCGGGATCGTCATCAACGAAAGTGATATCGACCGCGTCCTGGGACAATGGAGACTGCAGCGGTGGTGTGACAAAGCCGGTGGGCGAATTGAGATAGACGTTCAAGCTGGGAGCCGCTTGAGTACCAACAAACGCAGCAATGATGTCATCCAATTCGTCGCCGTTGACGTCGCCGATTTCTACTAACTGTGGATTGTCGCCCGTGCCGATGCGAACGAATTCGCCGGTCGAACCACGACTGAATCCCACCGACCCGGATCGATAATTGGCGGACAAGAAATCGTCGATTCCGTCATTGTCCAAATCACCGATGGCGACGTCACGTGGACCATTGTCCGCCGAGAGCATCGGTTGAAGTTGGCCGTCTTGGATAATGAAGATGCCACCGGGACTGGCGTCGACACCAATGGCTGCCACCGCGATTGTTTGGCCGTCATCGCTGAAAGCGACCGATCGAGGTCGATCGCTCAGTTGATAGTCGACTCGATCAGTCACCGCAAAATTCAGGAAACTGTCCTCCAATGTCTGGACGTCGTAGGAGAACACGCTGACTTGGTTGCTGAACTCCGCTACCACGGCGATTTGCGGGCCAAGATTGCTACCCGCTGGTGGTGAGTAGGCATCGATTGACCGTGTGCCGTCGCCGAAATCGATGGCTTGATCCGACGGAATCGTTTGCAGCAGTGAAACGTCGATTAAACCTTGTGAAGTAAAGGTTCCATCTGTGATCCGGTAGGTAAAAAATTCGTTCTCCATGATCGCTGGTGGTGTATACGTGACCCGACCACTGGCGATGCGTATTTGTCCGCCGGAGCTACCAAGCGTATCGATGTCAATGAGTTGCAGCGATTGCGGATTCAAACTGTCACCCAGATCGTTGGATAACAGGAAATCAACGAACGTCGTTTCATTGAGCGACACGGTGCGTTGGCTACCAATCGATAGGCGATCGTTCACCGCTTGGATGGGCGGCGTGATGGTGATGGTGCCGTCGGCTCCTGTAACAACATCCGTCAGGGATGGATTCGACAACGAGAGAAAGAATTGTTTATCCGCTTCGGCGATTGCGTCGTTGATGATCGGAATCGTCACAAACTGAGTTTCGCCGGGTGAGCCGACAAAGTTGAGTGTACGCAAGACGGACTCGTAGTGAACACCGGCCAGTGCCGTGCCATCGATGGTTGATGCATTGACCGCGAACCCACCTTGAACTCCAAGATCGACTGTTACGGCCACCACTGCAGGACCGTCATTTTCTTGGATCATGACGTCGGCCACCGTTAACGAAGCCACGTCGTCGTCGACAATTTGAACTGCTCCCACAAAGGGACCGATCGTTGTTCCCAATGGCACTAGTCCGGAGACCGAGTCGATGGAGATGATGAAATCGGCATCCGGTTCGACAATGAAATCTTCATCGGTAAGACTCGATGGTACGTCAAAGGTAACGACTCCGGATGCGCCGCCGGGGATGTCCAGCGGGAACGTTTGCGCAGAACCCGTCTCGGTGTAAAGGATCGTCAAGTCGTCTGTCGCGGTGCTGATTACTTCCAGATTGATGGCGGCCGGGCCGTCGCCTTCGACGACCGTTTGGTTGGTAGGATTAAAGCGGAATACCAACGGTGCTTCGGCCGCACCGATGTCAATCCTGGGTGTCAAATCGAAGTCACCATCGGCGACCCGTGGAACACCTCGCTGGTCGGTGTCCAAACTGGGTTGAAACAGGAGACCGTCAAACAGCGGATCCCCGGCATCGATGACCGGACTGCCCGGCAACGGCGGGAGCACAGGAGCAGAATTGCCGGATGACAAGAAGTTACCCAGCAAGGGGTCGATCGGATTGGTGAGCGTGCCGACTAGGTCGCTGGGCTGAAAAAATCCCTGCTGAGCCGGGTCGACTGCTCCGACGAAATTGAATCCACCGGAGGTTGCTTCAAATGGCCCGCCGGTTTGTGTCGGATCCGTTAGTTCGATATTGGGTGCTTGGCCACCAAGGTTATTCGCCACGATCGAATGATTGATCTCGACTTGAAAAGGTCCTCCGGCGGCTACGAAGCCAACTCCGCCCACCGACTGACCCAGCCCGATGGGGGCAGCGCTCGTGTTGCCGACGATCGTTGAATGAGCAATCAGACCGCTTGCGTTGATGACCTCGATGCCGCCGGCTGTAAACGAGTTCGATTGGTTGTTCGCGATCGTCGAGTTGATGATCAAAAAATCACTTGTGTCCGCAATGCTGACACCGCCGCCAGTTTCGATCGACGTCGTTTGATCTAGACCCGTCTCC
>JABDKS010000621.1 GCA_013002105.1 Pirellulaceae bacterium
CAAGTGGAGAGAGTCGAGCCGATCACTCACTGGCCTAACGACCACTTCCACCCCGCTGCCATGATCGATTGCCATTGCGGATCTTGCATCGTTTCGTTGTGATGTCCCAATGAGATGCCAAATACACGCACGCCCTTGATTTCATTTTTCCAGATCACCGGTTCGTCTTTTTTGGTTTCTTCGCTGTAGACCGTGGCGAGCACTTTGGTCTGCGGCCACACTTTTTCGATGATGTACAATTCGCCGTTGGCGGTCTGCCAATCGCCGTTCATGCTTGCCAAAATGGGATCGGATTGACCGTCGTCAGTAGCCACGACGGTCAACGGGTGTTTCTTTTTTTCGTGACGCATGCTGGTCACGCCCAGCAGTGATCGCCAGGCATCCGCTGTGGGTGCTTTGCGATACGAGTGCATCGAACAATGGATGACGATCGCCGGGATTTTGTGCTCGGTGTGCGCGTCAACGATGCCTTGGACAAAATCTCCGTCGGTCACGCCACCGAAGCATTCGTTGTGGACGACGATGTCAAAGTCATTGATCCACTGACCGCTCTTGTAGATATCGGGTTGGATTTCGCGTTCACTGCCGTACTCCAAAAGGGTCCACTGGATCGAGCCGACGCTTTCGCTGAGTCCATCGCTAATGATCCGTTTTTGGTTGGCGTAATCGTGGCAGCATCCGCCACAGACCATCAGGGCACGCACTTTTTTTGCGCCCCCCTGTTGGGCGTTGGCGGCCTGGAATGAGCCCAGACAGGCAAAAACGGACAAAATGAGGGTCGTCGGGCGGGCGCAAGCGTGTCCAATGTGCATAACAACTGTTTCCAGGCGGGCTCTTTGGATGTGGCATGAAATCTGCATCACTATCAGTTTAACGTCCCAATTGGTGCCAAGGTGACGTGGGACCAGCCGAATAGGCTGCTGGACGACTGGCCGAATAGGCTGCTGGACGACTGGCCGAATTGTCTGCCAATTGAATTGGGCGGCAATCCGATCAGCGGTCCCACAGACCCATTGAAATAGAACTCATCGAGAAAAAAAATATGTTCATTCGATTGCTCGCGGCTTTCATCTTGATCCCGCTGATCGAGCTGTACCTGCTGTTGCAACTGGCCGAGGCGACCAGTTTGGGCACTACCATTTTGATTGTGATCGGGACAGGGATCTTGGGTTCCTGGTTGGCTCGACGCGAAGGATTGATGGCGTGGTTCCGATTCCAAGAAGCGCTCAGTCAGGGTCGTGTTCCCAGTCGCGAGCTTCAGGACGGGTTGATGATCGTCTTTGCCGCGGCGCTGCTGTTGACGCCCGGTCTCCTGACGGACGCGGTCGGGTTCACTTTGTTGGTTCCGGTCGGCCGATCATTGATCCGCCGTTATGTATTGGGACGCTACATCAAAGGTGTCAACGTACAGGTTCATACCAGTACTCAAAGCACCACCGAAACGTTTTCGCCGAATGAGCGCTCGGGTGATGGCTATACCATCGACGCCAAGGCAGTTCATCGTCATGACGGTTAATTGCTTTGGGTTTGGGGGACTGCGTCGCGTGGCCGACCTGGTTGGTATCTGCAGAGGGGTTTGTTGGCGGAGGGAATCGTCATCCGGCTTGTAAAAGTGATAGGTCAAACCGCAGAATTCGACTAGAATTCAGACTTGGCAAGCAGCGGCATTTCGTCGGTCTGTCATTGGCCGCTCCGGCCTCGCCCGCCCATTCGGCCTCGCCGTATGCTACTTTCTCCGCACCTGTACTTTTGCAAATGATGCGACTGATAGGTCGATGTTTCTCGAAAGGTTGCCACGCGATCGGTTTGATCGGCGTGTCCTCGGTTGTTCAGACTGTGACGGCGTGCGTCTTGATTGCGTGGTCCTCGTGCGGCAAAGCCGATGAAGCAGCCAATGAGGCATCGTATCAGCAGACATTGCTGCCGATGTTGCGTACGTATTGTTTGGATTGCCATGATTCGCAAAGTGAGATTTCGTTAGCCGATGACACCTCGGCTCTCGCGTTGCAAAAGAATCGCAAGCTGTGGGTACGAGCGCTCGCGCAGGTTCGTATCGGTGCGATGCCACCGGCCGACGGCGACAAAATGGATCCGCAGACGCGCAAACAGATGGGTGACCTAATCGATTCACTTGCCAATGCCGTCGATTGTGTTCGCAATCCCAATGCCGGCAAGGTGGCGCTGCGGCGACTCAATCGTCACGAATACCGCAACACGATCCGCGACTTGACGGGAGTGGACTACAGCATCGCCGACGGATTTCCCGGTGATGATGTGGGTTACGGGTTTGACAACATCGGCGACGTCCTATCGCTGCCACCCATCCTGCTGGAGAAATATTTAGACGCGGCCGAGACCATTTCTGGCGAGGCGATTTATACGCCTCCGCCGCCGGATGTCTTCGAGATTGATCGGGTGCCGTCGTCGTTAATTGGATCAGAGAAGTTTTCTGGCAGTGGTCGCATGACGATGGCGAGTCACGGGACGGTCACGCTGCAAGTGGACGTTCCCTTTGCCGGGCTATTTCAATTGACTGTGACTGCGTCGGGTGACCAAGGTGGTGATCAACCGGCAAAAATGGAGATTCGATCCGGCAGTACAAAAAAGATTGTCGACGTACCGTCGGAGAAAGAGAAAGATTACGAAGTAACGCTCCGGTTGGCGCGTGGCACACGCAAGATCGATATTAGTTTTATCAATGACTTTTATGTCGCCGGCAAGATCGATCGCAATCTTCACTTGCATCACGTCAATTTGCGCGGCGAAGAACGAAAGCTCGTGTTCGTCTCGGATGACGATCTGCCCGCCAGTCATCGGCATTTGATTTTTGTCAAACCAAGTAAAAGCGTGACGGTGGAAGTCGCCACGGCACAAGTGTTGGGACGATTGGCAAGTCGGGCTTTTCGCCGACCCGCGACGAACCAAGAGGTACGGCGTCTGACCGAATTGGCAGCGACCGTCCGCCGTGACGGGGGATCCTACGAGGAATCGATCCAAGTCGCGTTGCAGGCGATCTTGGTCTCGCCGCATTTTCTGTTTAAGGTCGAACAACCGCGAGAGCCGGACGCCAACGGCCAGATGCCTCCGATCAGCGACTATGAGTTGGCCGTACGAATCTCGTATTTTCTCTGGAGCAGCATGCCCGATGACGAGCTGCTGCTGATGGCCCACCGCGGTGAGTTGCGTGACCGAGCAAAGTTGTTGCAAAAAGTGGGGCGGATGATCAATGATCGCCGATCGAATCGGTTTGTTGAAAGCTTTGCGTCCCAGTGGCTGCAGTTGCGAAACTTGGACAACGTCGATCCGGACACCCGAATCTACCGCACCTTCAATGACGAGATCCGACAATTGATGCGGCGCGAAACGCTGACCTTTTTTGCCGGTGTGATGCGAGAGAATAGACCGGTCACGACTTTATTGGACGCCGAATTTACCTACCTGAATGAACCGTTGGCAAAGTTTTATGGGTTGAGCGACGTTCGCGGCGACGAATTTCGGCGGGTCTCGTTGGCGGGAACTCAGCGAGGTGGTTTGTTGACGCACGCGAGCGTGTTGACGGTGACCAGTAACCCCACGCGAACCAGTCCCGTCAAACGCGGCAAATGGGTAATGGACAATTTGCTCAATACGCCACCGCCCCCGGCGCCGGCGGATGTTCCCGAGCTGGAAAAAAGTCGTCTGGTCGGAACGCTGCGCGAGCGGATGGAGCAACACCGCGAGAATCCGGCCTGTGCCGCCTGCCACACCGTGATGGATCCGCTGGGATTTGCGCTCGAGAATTTCGACGCGGTTGGACTTTGGCGGACCCGTGACGGGGCCGATGACATCAACGCCAGCGGCGAGCTACCCGATGGGACAAAATTCAATGGTGTGCAAGATCTGCGGCAGATGCTCTCGACATCACGACGTGAACAGTTCGTGCGGTGTCTGGCCGAAAAAATGTTGATTTATGCGCTTGGTCGAGGCACGGAATACTATGATAAATGTGCCGTGGATAAGATCGTAGCGGACATCACTCCGCACGATTATCGATTCGCTTATTTGATCGCGGCGATCATCCAAAGTGATCCGTTTCAAAAGCAAGGTCATCGCGAATAGCGATTCTCTCCTAAAGGAATCATCTAGTGGCAATTACTCTTTCGCGACGAACCGTTCTGCGGGGTTTGGGGACCTCGGTTGCATTGCCGTTGTTTCAGGCGATGTCACCGACGCGATTATTGGCCGCGACGACTTCAACTGCCACTTCGCCGTTAAGGATGGCGTTCTTTTACGTGCCAAATGGGGCACACATGCGGGACTGGACGCCCAAGGAGGACGGCAACAATTACAAAGCTCCGCTGACATTGGCGCGGTTGGCTCAGCATCAAGACCAATTCAATGTGCTGACGGGACTGACACTCGATGGTGCCCGCGCCCACGGTGATGGCGGCGGCGACCACGCGCGCAGCGTCGCGGCGTTTCTGACTGGCGCCCACCCTCGTAAAACGAACGGGGCCGATATCCAAAACGGCATCTCGATCGATCAGGCAACGGCACAGCAAGTAGGTACGGCTACCCGGTTCGCATCGTTGGAATTGGGGCTCGAGGCGAGCGCGCAGGCTGGCAATTGTGACAGTGGTTACAGCTGTGCCTACGCGTCGAATATGTCGTGGCGCGGTCCGACCAATCCCATGGCAAAAGAAATCGATCCTGGGGCGCTATTTGATCGCCTGTTTGCCGGCGATACCGTCAAGCAGACCAAGAAAGCCAAGTCGGTTCGCGAAAAGTACCGCAAGAGCATTTTGGATTTTGTGCTCGAAGATGCCCAACGACTGCACAAGGTTCTGCCGGCGGTTGACAAGCGTAAACTGGACGAATATCTGTATTCGGTTCGCGATGTCGAACGACGCCTCAGCGGCACCGAGATGCTGCGACTGAACGAAGACGGTGTGCCGGATTATCCAAGGCCCAAGGGCGTGCCCAAAGGATTGGCCGAGCACAGCGAACTGATGATGGACATGATCACGTTGGCAATGCAAACCGACAGCACGCGAATCATTTCGTTCATGTTTACCAATGCGGGCAGCAACCGCAGTTACGCTGACATCGGTGTCAGCGAAGGCCACCACGAGCTGTCTCATCACGGCAAGAGCGAGCACAAGCAGGAGCAGATCGCCAAGATCAATCGATATCACATCGATCGGTTCGGATACTTGCTCAATCGGCTCAAGAACATTCGCGACGGCGAACGATCGCTGCTGGAAAACAGCATGATCGTCTACGGTAGCGGAATCAGTGATGGAGACCGTCACAACCACGACGACTTGCCGATTTTGCTGGCCGGCAACGCGGGCGGTCAGGTCAAAACCGGCCGACATATCCGGTACAAGAATGGCACTCCGATGTGCAATCTGTATCTGTGGATGATGCGTCAGATGGGAGCCAAGGCGGATAAGTTCGGCGACAGCACAGGGTCGCTCGATCAGTTGGCTTAGTGCCTGGAGAGACGAACAGTGGGCCTGGCTGCACTTGCCGGAATTTTGCCAGGACAGGTCCTGGCTGACGGCTTGATGCGACGTCGCGACTGGGGATGCATTCTTCGCATAGTGCGTCGCGTCGGTGGAACGCTACACATACGAAACAACGCCTTGCCGATTGTCGTCAGCAAGGCGTTGATGATTCGTACGGTGAACTTACCGGTGCACTACTTTTTGGCGTGGCCGGTGATTTTCATGTCTTGGATCATGATCGGATCCACCGGAACGTCACGCATCAACATCGCGGGAAAGAGCGGGTTGGATTGAACCTGAGTGGGGGCCTTGTTGATTTTGTCGACCACCTCCTGTCCTTCGACCACTCGCCCAAACACCGTGTATCCGTAGCCGTCCTCGGCTTCATCGCGATTCAGAAATCCGTTCTCACCAGTGTTGATAAAGAACTGACTGGTCGCACTGTTGGGATCGCTCGTGCGAGCCATCGCCACGGTGTACTTGTCGTTCTTGAGTCCGTTGGCGGATTCATTCGCGATCGGATCACTGGTCGGTTTCTCTTTTAGGTATCGGTCCAGTCCGCCACCTTGGATCATGAATCCATCGATGACGCGATGGAACACGGTTTCCTTGTAATGATCGGCCGCGATGTATTGGATGAAATTCTTGACGGTCATCGGCGCCTTATCAGCATCCAGTTCCATCACGATCACGCCTTGGCTGGTCTTCATTTCAACGGTCACGATTCCACTGACTGGAGGCACCGCAGCGGTGTCATTTGCAGTGGCAATCAAGCTGCACAACATCATTGTGCTAACAGCACACAGAGCACGGAAATTCATTGCTCGAACACTCCTCATGAGATCGTTCTGCAGTCGGTAGCAAGCAAAACAACCGGTTTTTGCCGCAAACCGACGTTCGTCGGGTTTCATTGTGTCGGAAAGCGGGGGCTCCAAGCCGTTCCCAATGCCAATCCTACGCAACGATGAAGGGCTCGGTGTAAGCTATTTGAGGCGGCGACGTAAAGTGCGACACTGCCGGAGAGATCTTCCCATGCGATCTCAATTGAATTGCTAGCTTTTTTGTCCCGCCTGATTAGTCGTCTGATGAACCGATTTTGCTGTGTTTGGTTTGGTTTGGCCCACTGGGTTCTTTGCCCGGTCTTTGCTTGCATCTGGATGTCCACTGCGGCAGCGGATCATCCGGAATCGCCCGTCGCTGACTGGATTTGGGACGCCGCCGCTGAGACGTCAGAGCTGGCCCGGTTACGGAAATCGTTTCAGATCGACGGCGAGATCAAGTCGGCGTCGGTGGCCGCGACCGCCGACAACGCTTTCACGCTTTATCTGAACGGCAAGAAAGTCTTGCAAGGCGACCGTTGGGAGAATCTGAACTTTGCCGATGTGACCAAACGCGTGAAGTCAGGTGAGAACGTGTTGGCCGTCGAAGCACGCAATGAGGGCGGACCAGCCGGTTTTGTATTGCGTCTGGCCGTGACAGCAGTCGATGGCAAGCAGACGTTCGTTGTCACGGATGATTCTTGGCGATCATCCACTGCCGCCGACGGTGATTGGCAATCGGCAAAGGTGGATGACGCGAAATGGTCCAAAGCAAAAGTGATTGGCAGCGTGGGCGATACCGCACTGCCGTGGACTGGTGCGATCAGTCTGGCATCGTTCGACAATGCGTCAGCGTCGAATGGGAAGTTCGCGCCGCGGACGACGGAAAACGCCACGGCCAAGGAAGGTTTCAAGCTGGAGACGCTCATTCAGGTTCCCCGGGCAATGGGATCGTGGGTGTCATTAACATCGGCCAGCGATGGAACATTGATCGCTTCGGATCAGGGCGGTGCCGGTTTGTACCGGATTACGCCCAGCCAAGATGGAGGCGATACAACGGTCAAGAAACTGCCGGTTGATGTAAGCGGCGCACAAGGATTGCTGTGGGCATTTGACTGCTTGTACGCGGTCGTCAATGGTGGACCAAAATCGGGACTGCATCGGATCACCGACAAAGATGGTGACGGTGAACTGGATCATGCCGAACATTTGATGCATATCAACGGAGGTGGTGAACACGGGCCACACGCGGTCATCCTTTCGCCTGACAAAAAATCGCTATTTGTTTGCAGCGGCAATCACACCAGTTTGCCCGAGCAGCTCTCGGGCAGTCGCATTCCTCGCAACTGGAACGAAGACCTGTTGCTGCCCAGACGTTGGGACGCCAACGGCCATGCCGCGGGACGTCTGGCGCCGGGTGGTTGGATCTGTCAGGTCGACCCGGCGGGAAAGAATTGGGAGGTTTACAGTATCGGATTTCGCAACCAATACGACATTGCCTTCAACGCCGATGGCGAACTTTTCAGTTATGACGCGGATATGGAATGGGATCTTGGGTCACCCTGGTATCGACCCACCCGAGTCGTGCATGCGACCAGCGGTAGCGAATTTGGCTGGCGGAGCGGAACCGGCAAATGGCCGACCTATTACGAGGACTCACTTCCGCCAGTGGTCGACATCGGTCCTGGATCCCCGGTCGGCATCGTGTTTGGCTACGGAGCGAAGTTCCCGGCCAAGTATCAGAACGCATTGTTTCTGTTGGATTGGACCTACAGCACGATCTATGCCGTTCATCTGTCGCCTGACGGATCGAGTTATCGAGGTGAGAAAGAAGATTTTGTGACCGGTCAGCCTCTGCAAGTCACCGACGCGACCATCGGTCAAGACGGTGCGTTGTATTTCGCGACCGGCGGGCGCGGCACTCAATCGACGCTCTGTCGCGTCACGTATGTCGGCGATGAATCCACGGCACCGGCGGAGTCGAAAACGGCCGACGGTGCGTCGCTGCGTCAATTGCGCAAGCAGTTGGAGTCATTTCACGGAGAAGACCAAGCAAGTCAGACGGAGCCGTTGGATCAAATCATCGATAATCTAGGCCACCCCGACCGTTTCGTCCGGTATGCGGCGCGGATCGCGTTGGAGGCCCGGCCGGTCGACACCTGGCGCGATCGAGTCCTGAATTTGAAAGACCCGGTCGCCGTTATCAACGGTGTCATCGCGGTCAGTCGGCAAGGCTCCGGTAGTGACCGTGAACCTGCACTCGATTCACTCGCGTCCTTGTCAGACAAAGATTTGGATGAAGCGACCAGTTTGGCAGCACTGCGAGCGTTGCAGTTGATTTTCATTCGACTCGGTGAGCCGACCGACGCAGAACGTCGTATCGCGACCAAAGCACTGTCGCCTCTGTATCCCCACAAGTCGGAACGGCTAAACGCGGAACTGGTTCAGTTGCTGGTCTATCTGGACGATCCGACTGTGGTCAAAAAGACGATCGACTACATGGGCAATTTAGACGCCGAGCCGGTGCCCGATTGGGGATATCTGATCGAGCGTCACAAGGGATACGGCGGAACCGTTGGCAAATTGCTTGAAACCATGCCGCCGGTCCGCGGTATCCACTACGCGTTCGTACTCCGGAATCAAAAAAGCGGCTGGACGCTGGAAGATCGCCGAAAATATTTTCAGTTCTTCATCGATGCGTCGAAATATCCCGGCGGTAATAGTTTTGGCAAATTTCTCTCACAGTTTCGTGACGACGCATTGGCAACGTGTACGCCGGCAGAGAAAGTCGCGTTGGCCGATCTAATCACCGTGTCGCTGTTGCAGACACCTCCAAAAGTCGATCCGCCCAAGGGGCCGGGCCGTAAATGGACGCGTGCCGAAGCATTGCCCATCGTGAGCGATCTCAAGAAACGGGATTTCAAGAAGGGGCGGAACCTTTTTCATGCCACACAATGCGCCAAGTGTCACCGACTCGGTGGCGAAGGAGGAGCGATCGGCCCGGATCTTTCCACCGCCGGACGGAAGTATCCCTTGCCCGATTTACTCGATGCACTCATTGAACCGAGCAAAGCAATTTCGGATCAGTACGGCAGCGAGAAAGTGCTGACGGTCGACGGCGAGACATTCGTTGGGCGAGTCGTGTTGATCGACGGCAAACTGCACGTCTATACGATCGATGCCAACGCGCCGCCCAAAATTTTGGACGAAGACGACGTTGAGCAGATTACACCATCGAAAATTTCACAGATGCCGGTCGGTCTGATCGACGGGCTCAACCCCGAAGAACTGAAAGACCTGGTCGCGTATCTACTCTCCGGCGGAAACAATCGCGACAAGATTTATCGGTAGATCGCCACACTAGATTTCGCAGGCCAATGGCAACGATCGAGTTGGTTTGCGATCCGTATTCTCGTGACGTTGCCTGCGTGACTGACATCCTTGTCGATCGCGACATGGCATCGATCCCGGCATCGATATCAACTGGCTCTCGTCAATGTTTATCGGTGGATGGACGCACTTTTCAGGTTCCACGTAGGCCAGGACCTGTCCTGGCCGGCGATGAACCGATGTCCATAATAGAAATGCTCTGAACTGCCAGTCGCAAGCAAGTCTCTTTGCGTTGCGGCTGCCCAAATCCGGCGAGACTCACGACTGTCTCACGATAGTGATCTGCATAGAAACCAGGACGTCGAAATGAAAATCTTTGCATTCATCGCGGCATGGATGATCCTACCTGCGGTCAATGCGGACGAACCGTGGATGTACCCGGTATCGGTCTCCTCGCCCGTATCGCTCGTCGAGCTAAATTCACAGACTCTGAAGATAGGGTACGTTGAATCCCGCGGGGTCAGAATATCGGAAAGTACAAGTCGGACAGTCCACGCTAGCGTCGCTCGTTTCGAGGACGTCATTCAGTGGTATTCGGAAAAGATTGGCGGCACGAATCTCCCCGAAAAGCTGGATGCCTATACCAAACGAACGCCAGGCAAAGTCGATGTTCATGATGGAACGGCCTTTGACATCAAGTCCGTTCCAACCACCCTCATCACGTTCAGATTCACGTCAGGCTACAAGCAGATTACGTTTCTGCCTCCGGTAGTCGATGGTGACGTCGTGGCGGTCACATTGCTGGGAACCAAGGACGAAACCAGCATTCAGGTCGTTCGAAAGCATCCAGTACCACCTGAGTCGCAGCGGAAATAGGACACCTGATTGACGGGCGGTCCGCAGTTTAAAATCAGCGTAACGCGGTGACCGGATGAGCGGGGCCGAACTCCGGCGATTGATTTCTTGAGCGATCTCTACGTTCGAACTGTTGATTTCGCCTCAGTTGACGACCGCAAAACGTGGCGTGGCACCCGTGACGGCGTTGGCGTTTAAAATGTGTGAGCACACTTGCTGTTGACGTTGATCGTCGCGGTAAGCAGCCAATCACCCACATGCGATCTCTGCTCTGGTATTAAAAGGAACTGCGCATGCTCGTTGTCGCACAAGCAGGCGTGGGTGCAGCGGGTGGTGGGGTCGGCGCGATCATCTACGTTTTGATTGTCAGTGTTTTTGTTCTGATCGCGTTCACAGTGGCGTGGATCAGCTTTCCTATCGTCGTGCGATTCATTTGGAACGTAATTCGGCGACGTCATCCAATGGCGGAATCAGACGCTGATCGACGGATGGACGGACGGCTCTTTTCGACGGGGCTCGATCCGGACCAGCAGGCCGAAAAAAACAATGCGACTTGAGTTGTCCAGGATGCGTGGAGAGTGTCGGCGGAGCCCATTCGAGTTGGCGTTAGGGAAGTCCAGTGAGGGCAGGTTGTGTCAATTGTCGACAATCCAACAGCTCGCTAGGATGGATTGGTGGTTGTTTCCGTACACTCACCAGCCCGCCAACCTCCGGGGAACGACGTGATGCATTCGAGTCCTCGAATTGATTTAGCGCAGTGGTTGCTTGCTCGCTCGGATCGTGAGGTGGGCGTTGTTGGGCGAGTGATCCCATGATCATTTCATCAAGAACTCCTGAGGGTGCGCCCAACCGTTGCTCTGTCTGTGGATCGGAGATTCGTATTGATCCCTCGCGTCCACCTGGCGATGCCCCCTGCCCCCGTTGTGGGCAGTTGCTTTGGTTTACAGAGAGGTGCGGGGAGGACTCGGAAGTGCTTGTTATCGGTTTTACCGATAGTAAGATGCTGGACAATCAGCGAATCGAACAAGTCAGTCAAGAACTGCAAGAGATTGTGCCGCAATTGAAACACAAAAAGCTGGTGCTCAACTTCCGCGGCGTCTCCTTCATGTCTTCGGCGATGATCGCTCAGTTGGTGATGCTCAATAAGAGCTGTAAATCGCAGGGCGCGATCCTCAAGTTTTGTGACGTCGCACCCAACGTGATGGAAGTCTTCCGAATCTCAAAACTCAATCAACTCTTCGATATCCAGGAGAACGAAGAAGGGGCGATCGCCAGCTTCGACAAGAAAGGTTGGTTTGGATGATGTGGCATCTGGAATGGTTCGTTGATTCGTTTTTACTTGCCCATTAGCAACGGGCGTTTGCCACATACGGGATATGACCGGTCATGATACGAAAAATGCTTTTACTGGTCGTCGTAATGATCGTTGCCGATGGCTGTGGGCGTGAGGGGTCGGATCGATTGGATCCGGGCAAAACGTTGGCGCCGGTCGGCGAGCAACAAGAACAACAGGAGTCACTTCCGATCGTAAAGGAATGGCCGTTCGAGGCGGCAGAAAACACCGCTGTGATTACTCTGACTCGCATCATCGATGGTTCGCGGGGGATTTTGTACGTCGTTCATGATGACGACGGCGATTGGCAGTTCCTTGATGGTGGCGACGTTACCGAAGACGATGCCGCGACTGTTTCGCTGAAAAACGTTGCAAATCTGGACCCATCCATCCTGTTGCTCGCGGATCTTCCGATCGGCTGGGCTGCGGAGCGAATCGCCGTTGACAAGCCATGGCAACGATTCCAACGATAGTGGCGGGCAAGTTTTGTGTTCGGAGCGCAGATCTCGTTGGAATGCAGTGATGAGTTTGTTTGCCACCGTACGGTGATGCGGGTCCATCGTCGATGAAGTGAGCATTTACGGTTGTCTCCTGCACTGTTAGATGTTTTGTAGACCAGCACCTGTCCTGGCGCGACTTTGCCCGGATAGATCGTGGCCTACGATCAACGCACGTCATTTACAGAAAATGCTTTCGACGTTGGGAATGCTGAGGCAGAAATGCGATTTCGAATTTGGCAGCGTTGGCAATTCGGCATGCGAACATTGCTCGCGCTACCGGTCGTCGTTGCCATCTATTTCACTCTGGGCGTCCCGACCCAACGATATGGTCTTCGCGATGTACAGCAGTGGTCTCTGAATCAGTACGACAATCGAGAGCCTGCCGAATATCATTCGCCACTGTTAATCACAGTGTCACGTTGTGATTTCACGATGGAGCCAGAGCGTTTCTGCATGCGAACGACCACGTCCTACTATGTGTGGTTTTTTGGATTGGTCATTCCGCTACGAGATGCGGTGCGTGCCGACGTTTTTACCGCCACCGTGTATCGCCAGTCAGATCGGTAGCGCTGATTCCAACTGTCGCGGTTGTCCGTTGGCCCCGACGCTGCTAAGAGAATTCGACGGCGATTTGGTCCTTTGACGGGGCGTTGTCCGATTCACTTGGTAGGGTTAATCCGAGTCGCTCGGCCAGATCATCGAGACAATGGTCGTGGCGGCGACTGAAACTGAGCGTGTGTTGGTACTCGCCCTCGGTGATGGTCACACAGTGCATGACCCAACCGCATTGGACCGCAGGTGCGTCGACTGCTGCTACGTCGTGCGACGCCGTCGTTGGCAACCACCAATTGGCTTCGGTAAGGGTCCAGCCATGATCGGTTTTGGTCAGCCGCAAACGGCTCTTGGGGCTAAATGGTCCGATGGCCGCTTTGGGAAACACGATCAGCGAATTTTCCTTCAGTTGGCCGTAGGAGGGCCAAAGTCGCGAGAGTACCGGATCCATCACCATCGTTCGGTAAAAGCGAATCCGCCGACTGATCCATCGAAACACCAGTAGTGATGCGACCAAGATGACCAGATTCAATAGGGTGGCCAGTGTGGGGCTGAATGCATAGACGGCAACCAAGGCGGCACAGATCGCCTTGTTGCAAAGTTCAAACATCGCGTCGAGGGTTGGAATCGGTGTTAACCAAACCAGAAACTCAAAGAAGAATTTGACGCTGTTGACGACAACGATGTTCAGAACCATTGCGATCATTAGCAGCGTGTTGGCGGTAAAGCTGAGCACGCCTAATTGAACAACCGCGACCTGTGCTGGTTCGTCATCGATGCCGGCCAGGAGTTTAATGGCTAGCAGGATGATGATCACACTGTAGGTTTCGATCTGATCGACTGCTTGGGCGAACGGTTTGCTAACTTTGCTCAGTCGCGGCACGCTGGTCAGCACGGTCAGCCCCACAAAGACAAAAAACAGCCATTGGTTTTGCAGCGGACCGGAGGCACCCAGCAGAGCGTTGTCGGTGATCCAGTCGGGGCCGTAAAGTGCCAGGCCCGAGAGGCAGGCCATGCCAAAGAAGGGTGACAATGCCAGCGGCGCCAGTGGTCCCAACCAGTCAGCGAGATTTAACGTTTGGATCCATGTATTTGCCGCCGCGATGTCTTCGGCCCGAAATTCGCCTTCCAAGTTTTCTTCGACTTGCTGCAAACTCAGCGGAGGTCGTGTTTCGGCCTGTGAACTGGGTTCGGCCTGCGCGTTAACATCGGACTGCGCCGTTGCGTCGGTCTGCGCATTGATCGTAAGGGTGGATGAAACGATGAAGCCGCACAGCAGGGCCAGAACCAAAAAATGACGCATCGCCGTCTCCGCGATCGGGGGTAGAAGGATTTATTCTAGCGATTGCTAGAACTAAGCGAACTACCTTGGCGATTCATCGCGATCATCGGACTGATCCTTGGCGTCTCGTGCAGTGTCTGCGTTATCAAGAGAGGTTCCCATTTGATGGGCGCGACCGCTGGCCCATTGGTGGAGCCCGGCCAGACGCTGTTTTCCCCGCTCGTAGTAGTCTTCGCCCAGAGATGACAAGTGCGATTGGGCGGAGGCTTGGAATCGCTGTTTCGATTGGTCGGTGAGGGTTACCCAATCGAGTCGCTGAAACTCTTTCGCGAGCGCGTCGCCGATGATTTGGTGACCGGCGATCGTTGGGTGGACGTGATCGACGAAACTTTGCGGATCGGGAATCCCATCACTGACGCGATCCCCGCTGCGATTGCGTTGATCCAGCAGTGTGATCACATCGATCACCGGCAGGTTATTCTCCGCCGCGATGCGTTGTAGGGTATTGATGATCGAAGTGGTCGCGCGGAGCGGACAGACATCGGCGTCTCTGGCGCGGACGAGATGGTCGCGTGCAGCGGTCGTGTCGCCGATTTCGTACAGCAACCGACCGATCAAATAATGCGCACCAGCGTGGTCTCGGTCGATGTCCAGACAGCGTTTGGCGGCTTGAATTCGGACGGATGAATCAATTTCGCTGTCACTGGCTTGCTGCCATGCCGACTGAAATTCGTCAAGCAATTGATTGTTTAGCCCAGGTTTCGTTTGCGTTTTGATCGGCGGAGTGTTGATCAAATCACTGGCCGGAATGCACAGCAGCAACGGCACACCAGCTTGTTGGGTGCTGGCGACCATGTGGTCCAAAACAATCGCGAAGTGCTGTTGCACCCCGTCTTGCCAGGCCGTGTCGCGTCGGTAACTCTCCAATCCGTTGGCTTGATCCAACCTCGCGGCGACTTCCGCAGGCAGTTCAGTTCGCTTTGGCGGTTGTGAAAATCGATCTTTGAGCCATTGCACCGTGCGCACGTGGGTTGCCAATCGCGCAATCCACTGACGACTGGACGTCATCTCGCGTATCGACGCGTAGCTGCGGTCTTCCAAGAATTCGTTGTGTCCGGTGTACAGAACGACTGCATCGGGTTGATGCTTCAGGATTTCATTCAGGATTTTGGCAACGCGATAGCTGGCGTAGGAAACACCACCGCAATTGATGACTTCGAATTGCACTGCCGGATTGGCTGACTGTAATTGCAATTTTAACCACGTCGAAAACGCCGTCTCGTGCTCGTAGGGTCGGCCCTGCACCGTTGAACCACCCAGTACAAAGATTCGTTTGGTGGTAGCCGATTTGGCTGCCGGAAATGACGCGGGACGAAAGTAGTTATATCGCTCGGGCGGAATCTCCCATCGGTCGGCACGCTCGTTGTGCACGAATAGCGGACGTAGTTGATGCAGGTCGACAATGGGGTCGTTGTCGATACCTTCGGCCACCGCCGGCGGCGGAACAAACATCCGCATGCCGATTTCCAGCAGCACAAAGGGCAGGCATCCCAACAGCAAGGCGGCCAAACGCATGGCGCGTCGCCGAGCCACTGACTGTTTGGGTGTGCTGTGAGAGTGTCGACCACCGGAGCGACGCTTGGTCCGTTGGTGGCTGCTGTCTTGTTGTCCACTGCCGGCGCGGTTGCTGCGACGGCTGCTCTTGTTGCTGCGTGTCCCGCGCGACGACGGGTTTTCAGAGGTCTGCGGAGGTGAGTGGAGCCGAGGGGATGACCGGGACCGCGACGATCGAACGTTTTGTGACTTGACCTTTTGTGGATAGATTTTTTGTGGTTGGACGCGGTTTGCCTGCTGGTCGGTGGTTGGCTCGGCAGTGGTTGGCTTTGCCGTGTCTGGCTTTGCAGCGTCTGGCGTTGCGGTCTCTGGCTTTGCAGTGTCTGGCTTTGCAGTCTCTGGCGTTGTAGTGTCCGGCGTTGTAGTGTCCGGCGTTGCAGTGTCTGGCTTTGCAGTCTCTGGGTCCTTGGGTGACTGCGATGGTGATGGACCGCTTGTTGGTGGCTCGTCGCTCTCTGTGTTAGGCTCGTGGACCACAGGTGAATCTGCCTCGTGACGCCGGGTGTGGATTGAACAAGAGTCAACGTACTACATGAATCGAAACGCTGCTTTGTCCCAACATATTTACTTGACCGGATACCGTGGAACGGGAAAGACCTCCGTCGGCGAAATTCTAGCTCGCCGGATCGGTCGTCCACTGGTTGATCTGGACGATGCGGTCGAGTTGGCTGCCGGAAAAACGATTCGTGAGCTGTTTGAGACGGATGGGGAGACCGCTTTCAGAGATTTCGAGACCGAATGTCTGCGGGTGGTGGCTCAACGGGCAGATAATGGTGGGGTTGGCGAAGTCATTTCGCTCGGTGGTGGGGCGATTCTCCGCCAGGAGAACCGAGAGATGATCCGGCAAAGTGGCATCTGTATTTGGCTGGACGCGGACGCGCAGACGCTGGCCGAGCGGATTGGTGGGGACGAGGCGAGCGGCCAGCGGCGGCCGGCGCTGACCCAATACGATGAATTGGAAGAAATCCGGCAGCTGCTTTGCCAGCGAGAACCGCTCTATCGGGAGGCTGCCGATCACCGAATCGACACGGCAGGCAAGAGCGTCGAGGCGATTGCCGATGAGGTCGAGAAGCTGTTGGAAATTGGCTAGGTCCGACCTGAATCGGGTCGGATTCTTCATTCGGGCAGGTCCGTAGGGCCAAAATGACTTTCCGCAACCGGCCTTTTGCCCGATACCCGACTGCCGTTAAGCTGTGCGTTCCAAGTTAAGTAGGCGGTTTCTCCCAAACACCGCAAGAATGACAGCAAGTTAGGAAAGGACGCAAAGTGTTTGTTGCAGCTTCGACTGAGTGTTGGCCCGAGATGGAGTTGCAGGAAGCAATCGAGGCGCTGTCGGACCTCGAATTCACGGCCGTGGAGATCGCTATCCACGAGTCGGGTCCAACCAAACCGAGCGAGGTGATTGCGGATTTGGATCGTTCGATCCAGATGATGCGCCACATGCACCGTTTGGACATTTCTGGCTACAGTGTTGAACTGGCCAGTACGGGTGAACAGCATTATTCGGATTTCAAAGAGATCTGCCGATTAGCCAAAGCGACCAAGGTCGTGAATATCACGGTTCCATCGGCCGAGTTGGGAACACCGTTTAACGAGGTCGTCGAGCATTTGCAAAAGCTGGTTTCTGTCGCAGAGACCGAAGGTGTGCGGGTGGCGGTTCGTAGTCAGTTGGGATGCCTGAGTGAAGACCCCGATACGCTGATGGTGTTGTGTAACAACTGCGATGGGTTGGGCATCACGCTTGATCCAAGTGTTTACATCACCGGTCCAGCCAACGGAAAAAGCTTGGACAAAATATTGAAGTTTGTCTGCAACGTTCATTTGCGTGACACGCGGCCCGATGCGTTTCAAGTCAGCGTGGGACAGGGCGAAGTCGATTACGGAAAAATCGTGACGCAATTGGATCGTGAAAAATACGACCGAGCTTTGACGGTGCATATGAAACCCACAGATGATCTGGATCATCGGGTCGAACTGCGAAAGCTGCGTCGTTTGCTCGAAACGTTGATGTAGACTTCTGATGGCCGTTTGGTCCGATCCGAGATTAGGTGATCTGCTGCGCCGGCAACTTGCCGCCGGTGCGATGCCCAAGTCGCTGGTGGCTCCCACGCTTGCCTACGGTCGGCATCGCGGACCCAGTCGCGACCAGTCTCGCGTTGCTGCGGTGGTGATCGCGATGTACCAGCAAGAGGGTCAGTGGATGATTCCGCTGACATTGCGACCGGCGACGCTTCAGCACCATGCCGATCAAATCTGTTTGCCAGGTGGTCGGCTTGAAAGGGGCGAAACGCCGACCGAGGCCGCCCTGCGGGAGTACCAAGAGGAACTTGGCGTCAATCCGCTCATCCAAATCCACTGCGGGGAGCTCTCGACGCAGTACGTTTTTGGCAGTGACAATCAGGTGCATCCGG